>JBBQYD010000304.1:0-6624 GCA_038209025.1 Verrucomicrobiota bacterium
GGTGCCGCTTACGGGGAATCCCCGCTTTTTCCGGTTGCGCCTTAACAACTGATTCCCGGCCAGGATCAGTTTGGGTGGCAGACTGAAAAATTCGTTCGTCCCGCTTCCGTGACGGCCCACAAGTTGATCGGGCAAAGTGATTTTCCGTAGCGAAGCGCGCGCACGCTGCCATCCGCAAAGGCATAATTGGCGGTGCCGCGGCGGTTCGCCAGCACTCCGGCGTCGTGCCGGCTTTCCTCCAAATCGTCGAGATAGCCCGAGGCGTCAGATTCCACCTGCAAACAGAACTCCTGCGACTCGGATTTCTTTTCTCCGAGCAGGATGGTGTCCGCTGGTTGGAAAATGCTGGATTCCTTGAAAACCACCCGGGCCGCGCGTTTTGACGGCGCCCCGTTCTGACCGCTGTAAAAGTCCGAAAACCCGTTCATGAGAAAGCTGCGGGGTGCGGTGTCGGGGGTGCTGTTTGTCGCGTTGGAGTTTTTCGCCGCTGGATCGTCCGGGCACCGCAACACATCGGAGGTGACATAATGGCTGTGCAATTGAGAGGGCCACTGGCTCAGCGTCGAGCGCGGCGGAAACTCACCTTCCGCGTCGGTGGTGTAGGCCGCCAGGGCCAGGCGCAGTTGGCGGAGGTGGTTGGCGCACGCGGTGCGCCGTGCCAGGCCTTTGGCGCGGCCCAAAGCAGGCAGTAACAGGGCGGCAAGAATGGCTATGATGGCGATGGCAACCAGCAGTTCGATCAGGGTAAATGCCTTTGATCGCGCCATTGCCCGCTGTGCCGCCGTGTTCGCCATGCACTTCTCTATAGGGGACTTGGGCGGCGGGCGCAACGGCGAAAATGCGACCGCAACCGCGGCG
The DNA here is from genome assembly GCA_038209025.1 of Verrucomicrobiota bacterium. Taxonomy (GTDB): domain Bacteria; phylum Verrucomicrobiota; class Verrucomicrobiia; order Limisphaerales; family UBA8199; genus JBBQYD01. The sequence goes on from JBBQYD010000304.1 coordinate 859, forward strand.
TGAAGCAGCTTATAGGGCCGTTTTCATTCGAAACCGCCACGACCGGGATCGGGAACAAGCACAGAAGGCACGCGCGATCCGCCCTGCCTGACCGGCTTCCGCCCAGCGGTGCTACTTCCCTTGCAACTTCTTCTGAAACTTGTCCACCTTGGGCTTGATAACCATGCGGCAATAAGGCTGATTCTGGTTATTGCGGTAGTAGTCCTGGTGGTAGCCTTCGGCTTTGTAGAACTTTGTCAGCGGAGTGATCTCAGTGACAATGGGGCTAGGGAAGTTCTTTTGTGCGGCAGCCTTGGATTTTTCGGCGGAGGCTCTTTGAGCCTCGGAGTGATAGAATATGGCGGAGCGATATTGGGTGCCCACGTCCGCTCCCTGGCGGTTCAACGTGGTGGGATCGTGCGCCTCCCAGAAGGTGTCGAGAATCTTCTCGTATGAAATCGTTTTGGGGTCAAACTCAACCTGGATGACCTCGGCGTGGCCGGTGGTGCCACTGCAGACCTCCTTGTAGGTGGGGTTCTCGGTCTTGCCGCCCGCGTAGCCGCTAGCCACTGACTTCACCCCGGGGAGCATTTGGAATACGGCTTCCACGCACCAGAAGCAGCCAGCTCCCAGCGTGGCAAGCTCCGTTTGATTTGTTGAATTTCTCATAGCCTTCGTTTGCGCGACCCCGCTGTGGCCAACCGCCAGCAACAGGCATAAGGTCATGGATTTGCACCAGTTCATCTCAGGTGAATAGTGGCACAACTTTGACTCCGGCGCCACCCGGCAGGGCGGGGTGGCCTTGTCAGCCGCCCGGCTGATCACTGGCCTCCTTCCGTTCCCCGCCCGAGCGCCGACCGCCAGCGCGGCCGGCCGGCACACGATTACGGTGTTTCCACGGACAAGCAGCGGGCGCTGGGAGCTCTGCCGTCTTCCGGCCTTCAGGCTACCTCCTTGCCTCCCCACAAAATAAACTTTCGAGTGAACCTTTTCTCGCTTTCAGCATTCTTCTGGATGTAAATGCTGACAGTGGTCGCACCTGAAAAACTACCGGTGAGCCAAGCGCGAGAAGGCGATTCCTCGGCTTGGGATGCTCTTTTCCGCCGGTTCCAAATGCCGCTTTACACCTACGCCAAAAGCGGGCAGGCAGGAACCGCCGGGATCTCTCGATGCCTTCGGTGGCGCCGAGCCTCCCTCGCGACCCGCTCACGGGCGAACTCTACCGGTACCAAGTCCAAGGTGAGGGGTATCAGCTTTACTCCGTTGGGTGGGATGGCTCGGACAATGGCGGCACACCCCTCCCTCCCGGGAATACAGAGAAGTCCGGGGATTGGGTGTGGGGTTATGTTATTCGGTAGCCGAGATCGGCTACTTGGCACCCTGCTCGATCCAGGCGCGGATGAGCGAGACTTGCTCGGCCGTCAGCGGTTGAATCCCGGCTTTGTTCTTCAAAGGTGGCATGTGTCCATCCGGGTCTGCGCCAATGCGGGCCACCGCGATGAGCAGCAGGCTCTCCGTGGGTTTGCCGGGTTGGAGCACCTTGCCGTGTTCGGAACCTGTGAGCGCGCCTTTGAGGCTGTCGAGCCGCAGGGCGGCTTTGGGCTTTTCCGGCCCATGACAACGTACGCAAGACTTGTCAAAAATGGGTTTGATGTCTTCCGTGAATTGAACTGGGGACTTGGCTGACGCGGGAGGCAGTTTGGACACGTCCGCTTTCGGGGCGGCGCCGCAAAGGGCCGCGGACCCCGCGAGAACGAGGCCGGACAGAGCAATGGCCTGTAATTGAGTCATGGCGGCAAAACATGTCACATCTTTCACGGCGCACAAGTGATTTCCCAACCGCGCGCCAAAAAGAACGGCCAGGCCGTCGGGGCAGCCCCGGCCTCCGGGTGCCGCCGGGGGCGGACAAAAAGGGCTCAGACAGTGCAGATTTTCATCATTTTTTCCAGCGTGGGAATCGCGTCCCGGGTCGGGGTGTATTCATGGGACAGATACCCATTGAAGTTCAAGCTGGCGATGGCCCGGCAAATGCCCACGTAATTCAGCTCCTGGCTATCGTCAAATTCATGGCGTCCCGGGTTGCCCGCCGTATGGAAATGGCCGATATGCTGAATGTTTTCGCGAATGGTCCGAATGACATCCCCCTCCATGATTTGCATGTGGTAGATGTCGTATAGCAGCTTCACCCGGGGGGAATTGACCCGCTTGCAGAGTTCCACGCCCCAGCGGGTCGAGTCACACATGTAACCGGGATGATTCACCTTGCTGTTCAAGAGTTCCATGCAGAGGGTCACGCCCAGGTCTTCGGCCTGCTTCTTGACCTTCTCCAGGAACAACACCGAGTTGTCCATGCCCTGTTCATCGGTGAGGCCTTTGCGGTCCCCGGCGAGCACGATGACATTTGGCGCCCCCGCTTGGGCGGCGGCTTTTATGGCGTCCACCATTTTGGGTTCGATCTCGGCGTGGAAGGCTTTGTCGTTTATGCCATTTTTTATGCCGCTGCCGCCCGGCAGCATGGTCGGCGCCAGACCGTGCTTCTTGAGCGTGGCGAAGCTCTCCGGGCCGACGAGGTCGAATCCGTGCAGACCCAGGCGGGCGGCTTCCTTGCACATCCCTTCCATATCGAGTTTCGAGCCGTTGAAGACTCCGCGGCAAACCGCCTGCTTCAATTTCCCGGTGGATGGCTTTTCTTGTGCGCGGCAGAATTCGGGTAGCCCGATTGTCAGCGTGGCAAGGCCCAATCCGGCAGTGGCGAGAAAGTCACGGCGGCAAAATGGTCCCGAAGCGGAGGTTGTCATGCCGAAAAGGTACGGGGCGGGCGTAAGCGGTTCAATAACAAAAATAGAAACGCGCGGGAGCGTGAGCCACCCGCGCGTGTTTGAGAGTTGAAACGCCTATTAGGTCAGCGTGATTTTGTCGCCGTCCTTGAGGGTCACAATGGCCTTCTTCCAGTTGGACGACCGGCCGGCCTGGGCGGTGCGCTGGCGGCGCAATTTGCCGTGAACATTCAGGGTGTTTACTTTGACAACCTTGACCTTGAAAAGTTCCTGAACCGCCTGGCGGATCTGGGTCTTGTTCGCCCGGGGATCAGCCCGCACGGTGTATTGGTTGTATGTTTCGCCCTGGCGGGTGCCCTTTTCGGTCAGGCGAACAGTCTTGATGATCTCGTAAGAATTCATGGTTATTCCTTGGTCAAGCGGGCCTGGACCTGGTCAAAAGCGCCGCGGGTGAACACCAGTTTGTCAGCGCGCAACACTTCATAAGTGTTCAGCCCTTCGCTGGTGGTTAAGAATACATTGGGCACGTTGCGGGCGGCGAGCGTCAGGTTCTTGTCAGTTCCATCGGATACCAGAAGCGTGGTGCCGGCCTCGACCTTCAAGGCCGAAAGGATGACCAAAAAGTCGCGGGTTTTTGCCGACGCCAGTTTGAGGCCATCCACCACGAGCACCTCGTTGGCGCGCAGCCGTTCGGAGAGCGCCTTGCGCAACGCAAGCTGCCGGGTGTTGCGGGACACTTTCTTGGTGAAATCGCGCGGCTTCGGGCCGAACACGACGCCGCCACCCCGCCACAGGGGCGAGGCAAAAGAGCCGGCGCGAGCGCGTCCGGTGCCTTTCTGGCGCCAGGGCTTCTTGTTGGTGCCCGCAACGTCGCCCACGTTTTTCGTGCAGGCGGTTCCGCTGCGTTGCGCGGCTTGATAGGCGACGACGGTGTCATGCACCGCCTGGGTGCCGCGCCCGTCTTCAACCAGCGGGAATTGCACATCCAATTCGCCCTGGTTGGTTCCTTTGATATCTGTAATCGTAAGCTTCATGGCAGTTCGTTATTTCTTCTTGGTGTCTGCCTTCTTGGCTTCCGCACGTTCCGCATGCGGCCTCCAGCCCTTCGGGCGTTTCTTGGATTCGCGAATTACCACGTAATCGCCTGGCGATCCGGGAATCGCTCCCCGAACCAGCAGCAGGTTCTCAGCTTCATTCACTTGCACGACTTCAAGGTTCTGCGTGGTCCGCCGAACCTGGCCCATGTGACCGGGCATCTTCATCCCGCGCATCACGGTGCCGGGGAATAAACGCTGGCCGATTGCGCCCGAACGGCGATGCCAGCCTTTTGCGCCGTGCGTGCTGTCGCCGCCGGCAAAACTGTGCCGCCCAACCACGCCCTCGAAGCCACGGCCCTTGGTCAGGCCAATCGCGTCGATGTAATCTCCGGGGGCGAACAACGTGGCGCCAATGACCTCTCCAGGTTTGACGTCCTTGCTGAAATCGCGGAACTCCTGAATGCGCTTAACCGGCGCACCATTGTGTTTTTTGATGTGTCCGAGCAGCGGCTTGGTGAGGCGTTGCTCTTTCTGCTCGCCAAAACCCAACTGCACGGCGTTATAGCCGTCGCTCTGCTGAGTTTTGCATTGCAGGACACGATTTGGACCCACGAGCACAATCGTGACCGGGGTCATGATGCCTTTGGCGTTGTAAACACGCGTCTGGCCAAGCTTTTTTCCAATAAGGCCGAGCATAATGAAATCCTTATATCTTAATCGTGATATCCACACCCGCTGGCAGATTCAACTTCTTGAGTTCATCCACGGTTTTGGCCGTTGGCTCAATAATGTCAATTAACCGTTTGTGGGTGCGCTGTTCAAAAGTTTCTTGCGACTTCTTATCCGAGTGAGGAGAGCGGAGAACAGTGAAGCGCTCGACGCGGGTGGGAAGAGGTATCGGGCCGGCTACCCGGGCCCCCGTCCGTTTCACGGTATCCGCGATGTCGCGGGCAGATTGGTCTATGACTCTATGGTCATAGGCCTTGAGGCGAATGCGTATGCGTTGTCCAGCCATACAAAGAACAATTGTCTGTTAATGGTTTATGTAACTCCGAAACCCCACAACCGGGGAAACGGAGCGCGGAATATAGCAAATGCTCACGCCGACGCAATAGCATTTTTCAGTTTTTTCTGGGTTGACGGGTTCCGGCCGTGCCTGTTAGTGTCACGTCAGTGAAACGAAATCTGGACCTGCTGCTATCGGGCGCGCTGCTGCTTGGCCGCGTGGCAGTCGGGTTCTAGTCATCGTCTGAATTTTGATGAACCCTGCTGCCAATCGGCGGTGGGGTTTTTTTGTTTCCCAACGCCCGGCGGCATAAACGCACACAATTATGCTCAAAGAACCATCAGTAAAATATAAGCCCTTGCCACCTATCAACTTGCCCGATCGCCAGTGGCCCAGCCGGGTCCTCAGTCGGGCGCCCATTTGGTGCAGTGTGGACTTGCGCGACGGCAACCAGGCGCTCGCGGTGCCCATGAATGTCAGCCAGAAACTCGAGCTTTTCCAAACCCTGGTAAAGATTGGGTTCAAGGAAATCGAAGTCGGTTTTCCTTCCGCCTCCAACACCGAGTTTACCTTCAACCGGCGGCTCATTGAGGAAAACCGCATTCCTGACGACGTGCGCCTTCAAGTCCTGGTGCAGGCTCGCGAGGACCTCATCGAACGCACGGTGGAGTCACTCGTCGGGGCGAAGAAGGCCATCATCCATCTGTATAACTCGACGTCTCCCGCCCAGCGCCGCGTTGTCTTTGGGCTTTCTAAAGAACAGATCCTCAAGGTGGCGGTGCGCGGCGCTCAAATGATCAAGGATCGCCTCGGCCGTCTCAAGGGCACCCAGGTAACGCTGCAGTATTCTCCCGAGAGCTTTAGCGCAACCGAGTTGGAGTTTGCCCGGGAAGTCTCCGAAGCCGTGATGGACGTCTGGCAACCCACCCCGGAGCGCAGGATGATCTTGAACCTGCCGGATACTGTC
>JBBQYD010000305.1:0-6605 GCA_038209025.1 Verrucomicrobiota bacterium
CCCTCCGCCGCAGCGATGCGCCTGCCTGGGCCGCAGTCGAATGGCTGTTCCAAGGGGCTCGTCAGACCGAACCCTGGCGAGAGGCCCTGACCGCCACCCTGGCTGACCCACGGTGCCGGTTCGTGTGTATTTACAATTGGCAGGGCATCCACCGCGACCAACCTGTTTTGCAGGCGATTAAAGAACTCACCCAGACAACCAACACCCCATGCAACACCACCCGACCCTAGCACGAACGCCCGCCGTCCCCGGTTCTCGTCACCGCCGGTTCCCACTCGGCCGGCTGCTGGCCCTGGCGGCGGTATTGAACGGCTCGGCTCTCGCGCAACCCCAGCCCGCCCCCGCCCCGGCCGCCCCGGCGGATGAATTGCTGGCCACGATTCCGGCCACGTTCCGCTTCGCCGCCGCCCAGTACCAATTCCTGCTCGATTCTCTCAAAGACAACCCCAAATTGCCCCGGACCTTTGCCGACGGCAAACTGGTCACGATCAACCCGCGCGATTGGACCAGCGGATTTTTTCCGGGATCACTGTGGTTTTTGTTTGAATACACCGGGCAGGAGCAGTGGAAGACGGCCGCGCGGGACTACACCGCGCGCCTGGAAAGCATCAAGGAATACGGCGGCAGCCACGACGTCGGCTTCATGCTCAATTGCAGTTATGGGAACGGCTGCCGGCTGACCCGCGACCCCCACTATCGCGAGGTGCTGATCCAGGGAGCGCGCACGTTGAGCACGCGCTTCAAGCCGGCCGTGGGACTCATCCGGTCCTGGGACCAGGGGGCCTGGAAATATCCCGTCATCATCGACAACCTGATGAACCTGGAACTGCTCACCTGGGCCGCCCGGGAAGCCGGCGAGCCGCGGTTGCGGGACATTGCCCTCAGCCACGCGGATAAAACGCTCAAGAACCATTTCCGCCCGGACGGCAGCTCCTGGCATGTCGTCGAATACAACCCGGAGGACGGCACCGTGGTGAAAAAACAGACGCACCAAGGCGCGGCTGATTCGTCCGCCTGGGCTCGCGGCCAGGCTTGGGCCTTGTATGGCTTTACCATGATGCATCGGGAGACCGGCCGGGAGAACTATTTGCAGCAGGCCGTTCGCACCGCCCGGTTTATCATGGACCACCCGCGTCTCCCCGCTGACAAAATCCCCTACTGGGACTTTGACGCTCCTGGTATTCCTGACGCCCCGCGAGACGCGTCCGCCGCCGCGATCATGGCCTCCGCCCTGCTTGAGTTAAGCCAGATCCTCTCCGCGCCGGCCAGTGCCGGGCTGGCCACCCCTCCCGATCCCGAACTCAGCCGGCGCTGCCGCCAACTGGCGCGCCAGCAACTCCTCTCGCTGTCCTCTCCCGCCTATCTCGCGGCGCCCGGCGAGAATGGCGGATTTCTCCTGCGCCACGCGGTCGGGAATCATCCGAAAAACTCCGAGGTGAATGTGCCGTTGAATTACGCGGACTATTACTTCCTGGAGGCGCTGGGGCGCTATCAGCGGCTCGTTTCCCAGGGCCGGATTGCCTCGATCGAATTACCACGCGCCCCGGCGGCCAACGCAACCCGCCTCCGGGCGGAGTCCGGCAGCCGCGCCGAAAAAAAGCCCGCTGACCTCCGCTTCGAACCGGATCCGGCCCTGCCGAACGTGCTCCTGTTGGGAGATTCCATTTCCATCGGCTACACCCGCGCGGTGCGCGAGTTGTTGCGCGGCAAAGCGAATGTGTTCCGGCCAATCAATGCCAACGGCACGGCGGAAAACTGTTCGGATACCGGAAAAGGCCTGACCGAGCTGGATCGCTGGCTGGCCATCCAACCGCGGTGGGCCGTCATCCACTTCAATTGGGGGCTGCACGATCTCAAGCATATGAAACCCAACGCCCCGAAACCAACCACCTCGGCCGACCCGAACGATCCGCCGCTGCGGTCCCTGCAAGAATATCGCGCAAACCTGGCGGGAATTGTGGCCCGCTTGCAGAAGACCGGGGCCAGGCTGATCTTTGCCACCACCACCCCGGTGCCAGCCGGCGCGGTCAACCCGTTCCGCGCTCCCGAGGATCCGCCCCGCTACAACGCCACCGCCATGGAGCTGATGAACAGCCAGGCCGTGCGAATCAACGATCTCTTTGCGGCGGTCCAGCCACGGCTGGCCGAACTGCAACTGCCCAGGAACGTCCATTTCACGGACCAAGGCTCGGCCACCCTGGCGGAGCGCGTCGCCGCCGCTATTACGACGGAGCTGCAACCGAAAGATTCGGGGCGCTGACCGCCGGGATCTGTCACCAGGAATTAAAACCAGAATGAAACGTCGCGATTTTCTCGCCGGCCTGGCTGCCGGGGTCTCGGCCCTGGCCGCCGCCCCCTCCCTGGCCGCTGCCACCCCCAAGCCCACGCCCACGCACCAGGGACTCGCCAGCCAGGCTTTTCGGCCTCTCCCCCTGGGTTCGATCACCGCCGAAGGCTGGCTGCAACGGCAGTTGCGCATCCAGGCCGATGGCTTGAGCGGGCATCTGGACGAGTTCTGGCCCGACGTGGCGCAAAGCCAGTGGTTTGGCGGCCAGGCGGAAGGCTGGGAACGCGCTCCCTATTGGCTGGACGGCTTCATCCCGTTGGCGTGGGGATTGAATGACGCCACCCTCAAAGCCCGCGCCCGGCAGCGGGTGGAAACCATTGTTAAAGCCCAGCGCCCGGATGGGTGGTACGCGCCTTTCCCGGCTGATGCCAACTCCCGCCCCTATGATATGTGGGCGATCCTGCTGGCGAACAAAGTGCTCGTGCAATACCACGAAGCAACTGGCGACCAGGCGGTGCTCAACGCGGTTGAACGCAACCTGAGAGCCTTGCTCGCCGGCCTGGATCGGAAGCCGCTGTTCGGCTGGGGCAAGCACCGCTGGTTCGAAGGGCTCATCCCGGCGTATTACGTCTTTGAGCAAACCGGGGAACCCTGGCTGCTGGATCTCGCGCGCAAGCTGTGCGCCCAGGGATTCGATTACGCAAGTTTCTACCAGGGGGCGGACATCCAATCACCCACGCCCCGCCGCGGCCTCTGGACCATGGAGAAGCATGTGGTCAATGCCGCCATGGCCCTCAAGGCCGGCGCGCTTTCGTGGCGGCTCACCCGCGCCGAGCGGGAGCGCGCCCTGCCCCGCCACATGCTTGAAATTCTGGATCGCTACCATGGCCAGGCCACCGGCATGTTCGCCGGCGATGAATGCCTCTCCGGACGCAACCCCGTTCAAGGCACGGAACTTTGCGCGGTGGTGGAAACGATGTATTCCCTGGAGCAGGCGCTGGCGATCACCGGCCACCCGGCCTTCGCGGATCGCCTGGAGCAAATCGCCTTTAACGCCCTGCCCGGCGCCTTTTCGTCGGACATGTGGTGCCATCAGTACGACCAGCAGACGAACCAGGTGCAATGCACCGTGAACCCCGGCCAGATGTGGTCCTCCAACGGGCCGGATTCCAATGTGTTCGGCCTGGAGCCGAACTTCGGCTGCTGCACCGCGAACCTTCATCAGGGCTGGCCTAAATTCACCAGCCACCTTTGGATGCGCGCGCCGGGCGATGGCCTCGCCGCAATGGCCTATGCGCCCAATCGGGCGCGTTTCACGTCACACGGCATACCCGTCGAGGTGTCGCTGGCCACCGATTACCCGTTTCGTGAGGAACTGCACTTCACCGTCGCCCCCGAAAAGAGCGTGCGCTTTCCGCTGGTCTTGAGAGTGCCCGCCTGGGCCTCCGGTGCCACCCTCAGCCTGGCGGGCGGCCCCGCGCGCCCCCTGAAAGCGGGCACTCTGCACGAGGTTGACCGGCGCTGGACCGGCACCACCCAATTGACGCTGCGCCTGCCGATGGCCGCCACCGTGACCCGCCGCTACAACCAGGCGCTCTCGATCATCCGCGGCCCGCTGGTCTATTCCTTGCGGATCGGCGAGGAATGGAAACGCATCAACGCCGACAAACCGCACCGCGAACTGCCCCATGGTGATTTCGAGGTCCACCCCACCACCCCGTGGAATTACGGCCTGATCCTCGATGAGCGGGACCCAGCGGCCAGCCTGGTGTTCGAGCAGCGGCCCATCGGGGACCAACCCTTCTCCCCCGAAGGCGCCGGGATGCGCGCCATCGCCAAAGGTCGGCGGCTTACCAACTGGAAAATGGCCCATGGCTGGGCCGCCGAGGTGCCACCGCAGCCGCAGCAGTCCAATGAACCGGTGGAGGAACTCACCCTGCTGCCTTATGGATGCACCCATCTGCGCATCACCGAGTTTCCTCGTCTGGCATGATGGCGCCGCGCGCCGCGAACCCGCGCCCCACGGCGCTCAGTATAGTGCTCCCCAAAACTGGACCAATGGTTCGATGGTGAGTGAGAGAGACCATAATACCATCCAGAGGGATGATTAAGCGACAACGCAAGAAGCACATCAACGCCCTCCAGCGGCACACCAACCAGGCACGGAAGCATCGGCGTTCTCGGCTGTGGCGGGACAGGTCACGGGCTGAGGCCGGTGCGGTTCACCCAGCGGTTTTCACCCGCCTGGTCTCCTTCAGCAGCAGGTGAAAGCCCATAACGGCAGGCTTGTAGCCAGCGAGTCCTACGACGGTTTCCACGGACCTCCCCTGGTCCACCCGCTTTCAGTTTCTCTCCCTGGCTGGCGGCGATCACCGGGGCCTCCAAGAAGTTCCTGATCTCGACTACGACTTGTTCCAACCCCTCGGTCGCTAGCTTCAGCTTGCTCCGGCGCACGAACGCCTTCCACTGCGTCTGCTTGGAGGGATCGCCGCTGAACTGCGAAGTCAATCCCAGCGGCATCGTCGCCGACAGAACCGTCTTCCTGCGTTTGAACGTGGCCTGGATCGCGGCAGACATCACGCCACCGTCGGAGTCGAACTCCCGCGACAACGCCCAGATGTCGTAGAAGTCCTTCATGCGGCTGTTGGCCAAACCGAGCTTGACCATCGCCTCGAACTTCTCGGTCCGGTTCCGTTAAGAACCCATTTGACTATTATTCCTCTATGGAATATAAATATGTCTCGTCATGTGGCAGATTCAGCCGACAACCGGTTGGGAAAAGGACTGCAAGCATTATGAGAAGAAGCGACCCGATGAATTGGCAGCCGTCCTCCGCAACCTTGAGCGCTACCTTCAGATTCTGAAGGTGTCCAAGAACTCTAAATGCATTCAGGCTGGGTATTTACATCCTGAGCCAATGGGTGTAGTCGCCATTGACCAGAAAGGTGGCGGTGCCAATTTGCAGGAGACGAGATTGTACGTCTATGCAGATGACCAGAGCCAATTTGTCCACCTGATTGCAATTGGCGACAAAGATGCTCAACATGCCGACATAGAATACTGCAAAGATTTTGTTAAGAGCCTGAATACCCGCACCCCCGACAACCCCACCAAGGGATAATGCATATGAACACTGAAACTTCACGCAACCCCGCCAAGCCGACTGGCCGCACGTATGAGTCAGTAGGCGCCTTGATGCGCGGTGAGGGTGTCTCGCAAGAGGTCCAAAAGAAGGTTGCCGAGATCGAAAACGAAACCCGCATCACCCTGCAACTCGCACGGCTCCGACAGAGCGTTGGATTAACCCAGGAGCAACTCGCCGAGGCTATGGGGACCACCCAAAGCAGCGTCTCCAAACTCGAATCTGGTGGCGACGACGATCTCACTCTTAGCCAAATACGGCATTACGCCCGCGCGGCCAATCAGCGCATCGGCCTCATGTTCGGAACGCCCCTAACGCACGTTGAGGCCGTTCAGGGACACGCCACGGCCATCAAGCATCATTTACAGGAGTTGGCCAGAATCGCTAATCAGAACGAGGAGTTGCAAACACATATTGAGGCCTTCTTTGGGAACGCCTTCTTCAATATTCTAGGCATTTTAACCAAGTGCCAAGAACAGCTCCCCAACGGCGGCAAGGAAATTGAGATTCGGTTCCAAGTGATCAAGTCTGAGCCAGGTCGATTACCCGGCCCCTCGACTTGCCGCTCCTTGGCGGGCGCGTAACCGTGCCAGCGAAATTGGATACCTTTTCCTCCCGCCCGCCGCCGTATGCTGCTCCGCGCTTTCGGGCGTGATGTCAAACCATGCGTGGGCGGCGTTCTCGGCCCTGGTTAGGAATTCGTCCCCACTGCCCGTGTCGGCCACCGCCTGCCTCCTTCATCCCGGGCTGGGCGCCTTCAAATATGGCCATATTCGGGGCCGAGTGGGGAAAGCGTTGGGTTCCTGGTGAAAGGCGTCGGAACACCTTACATTCTCGTTTCTCACTTTTTGATTGATTTGTAACCGACTAATCTAAAGCTACTTGCGTGAATACACCGCAGATTGTTGCCGCGACTTCCTGCCGGACGATCTCCGGTTCCCAATAATGATAGTGATTCACTAACCATTGACGCAAAGGTACTTGAGAAAGATATGCCGCTCCTGGCGGCTTTGGCACAGAAGGTGTTAATAGATCAAATCGACAAAGAACAATTGAAAAACATATGATCAAAACAATCCGCAATCTGGTTCTGTGCGCAACGCTCGCAGGAATGACAACGCTTTCGGTTAACGCCCGGCCCATTGGTCCGAGTGGTCCGACCAACCAGCCCGTTCG
>JBBQYD010000306.1:0-6600 GCA_038209025.1 Verrucomicrobiota bacterium
GGCTGTATAGTTGGGACCAGGTGAACACGGCCGGGTTTATTCCCACCGAGTTCACCGATGTGTTTGACCCGCAGGAGGACGCGGCGAATTCCGGGATCGTGTATAACGGGACGCTGGAGCTCTTGGATTTCCACCTTCTCCAGAATGATCTGGGTCGCTCGTTGATTCTGCCGCAGGATATCCGTCAAGAAGAAGCCGTAACTGAAACAGTAGAACAAGCTCGCGAGCATGATGCCGGACAATGCCACCGACATCAAAACCTCCGCGAGCGACATCCCCGCGCCGGCTTTTTTTCCAACCCTTATCCTCATGCCCTCGCCAAGAGCGAGTTACGAGCCAGCAGCGAAGTCTCCAAATCCCGTTCGTGAATAAACCTCCCCGCCCAAGAACTGGACACCCCCCGGCCCCCGTCCGGGACACCCCCCCGCCGTCCTAAAAGTGGCGGGATTAGACGCCGAACAAATTGCTGGCCATTTCACACCACCCCGGACATCAAGGGCGCGGTTTTGTGCGGACGCTTACGGTGCTCAACCAGTGTTCAACGAACTGACCGGGCCTGGCATCGGATCAACCCAAAGAACGTGTAAGGGTCCACCACGACCACAGGCAGCCCGGGATGCTTCTCCCTGAGCTGGCGCGAGACTGTGGCATACCACTCCGGGCGCTTGAGAATGCTGCGTCCCCACAGGAACTGGGCCTTGCCCGAGCTTCCGCCCGCGAGTCCCGCAATAAAATCCGCGGCCGCTTCGGGTGAGTCGGGAAGGTCACGCTCAGGACAGGTTGGCACACCGGAAATGAGGCGCGCCCCCTTTTCATAGTGCGTCCCGCAACCATCCGGGGAGAATTGCCTGTAGGCCTTGAATTCCATGGGCGTGGAAGCCCCCGAAGCGCCATCCAGCACGAACCCGGTGATGCTCATGTCCCAACGGTCGAAATATTTCTGGCAGTGCTCCGTCCAGGCACCCAAGGCGGGAGAAAGCTTGGAGTCCGGACGAACCACCAGTCCGCGAGGATTCAAATAGCCAGCCCCGGAATCGCCGGCAATGAAAAAGTCATTGCTGGTGGCGTGACGATAAACGTAGGCAAAAACCTGCGGGGCGCGGTCGGCGAGGCTCGGATCGAACGCCCATCCCAAGGGGACCTGGCCACGTTTGGCGTCGCTGAAAAAGCTCGGAACGGCCTTATACAGCCATGACGGAGCATCGTAATCGCCCACGTAATGGCCTACATATAATTTGGGGACGACCGTCTGGTCGGTCGCAAGGTATCCCGCCTTCTGCCAGTCTTCGGGCGTGGGCTTCCGATTGGGTTGCGGGTATTTCTCCCGGAGCGGATAATGGCTGTAAAACGAGGCGTTGGCCATGCCGCCCGGCCCGGCGGCATCCGCCTCCATGTAGCCGTTAAACTGGGAGATGAGCCGTCCGAACTCCCATTCCGTGGGCACGCCGCCGTGTTTGCCGCCCCCGAAATGGTCGGTGTATTTGTACGGCCAGGGGGTAAACCCGCCCACTTTGATCATCCGATTCCCGGTCAATCCGTATAACGCTCCCATCACGCGCAGAAAGGTCTGGCGATCCGTGCCCAACTCCTGGCTGCGATCATCGTTCGGGGTTTCATCACCCCAAGGTGACAAATCAAAGAAAAAGGCGCGGTGCGCGATAAAATAATCATGGTTCGAAAGTGTATGCAGGTCCGGCGGCCCCTGCCGTGGGTGCTTGAGCCAAAAGGCATCCAGATAATAGGCTGCAATACCGGCCTCGCATTGGCGGCTCTCGACGAACCGCCGGATACCCCATAGATAGGCGTCGCACTTGGCGCTGCCGGTGGAGGGTTGGCGGGTGTCCGGGATCATTCCCTGCCCGGTGAACATCGGCGAGCCGTTGGTGTTCAGCAGCCAGAGTCTGGGCGCCAGGCCCAGTCCCTGCGTGATCCGAATAAACATGGAGGTGGGTTCGGGACTGTAACGCAAGGGCAGCAGGTCTTCGCATCCGGCGGCGGTGGAGGCGAGATTGGACGTGGCCGGAACCGATCCGTCGTAGATGACCGCACCCTTCAAAGAGGCGCGAAACAGTTTCACCGCCTCCTCCAGATTCGCGAGTTGCACCACCTCGCTCTCTTTTAGCCAGCCATCCTCTCCCCGCAGCCAATCCAGCCAGAACTTGTCTGTCTCGACGCCAAACTCGGCACAGTAAAGGATGTAAAGTTGGGGAGTCTCGCGGTTCACGATGCCCTGCAAGGCGGCCAGCGCATGCATGGTGTCCCACACCTCGGCGGCGTTCTCAGGCTTGCTGAGATCCAGTCCCTTCAAATGGCGGACGTCCAGAACGTAAATCCGCCGGGGATTATTCCGGGGCGGATCAGTGGCCGGGGCCGCGGGGGCCGACCCGAGTTCGAGCAGCGAGCAAACCAGGAGCACGAGCAGTCCGCGAATCATTGACATGCCTCATGTCATTCCAGAAATCACCGCCGAAAGCGAGCAAAAGCCGCCAGGCACCAGGGTTGAGGGTCGAATGCGTTTCACATGATTTTAGGTTTGTATCGAGAGGATATGCCGCGTTGGGGGAAGTCACGGCGATCGTGATTGCCCCCATTCCTCGCCTCGCATCCTGTCACGGGGTGGAGACCACCAAAGTGAACGATATGCCCCAGGAGGAAATGGCTTATCACAGCCCGAACTTCTCACGGCAGCCATAGAGCGTCGCCGCATTGACACGGAGCGGCTCTAATACACAATGCAACGGTGCGCGGCGCGGCCCCCCCCTGGAAATGGCAGATGGCTGCGGCGAGCTGATTTGCTATGCTTAATGAACTGACAATTTCAGAACTGGCAACGCGTTTGGGACGACGCGAAGTTTCCGCACGGGAAGCCCTCCAGGCTTGTCTGGACCGGATCGCAAAAACGGATGGGGCAATCCATGCGTTCATCAGCTTTGATCCGGCGGACGCGCTCGCTCAGGCCGATGCGGCGGATCGCGCCCTGGCCGCTGGCCGCACGCATGCCGAGCTGCCGCTCTTAGGCGTGCCCATTGCCATAAAGGACGTGCTGGCAGTGAAAGGGCAGCCTTTGAATTGCGCCTCAAGGATCCTGGGCTCCTTCATTTCTCCCTACGATGCGACCGTCATTCAGAAGCTGAAGGCAGCCGGTGCCGTCGTCTTCGGCAGGCTGAACATGGACGAGTTTGCGATGGGAAGTTCCACGGAAAACTCTGCCTTTGGTGCGACTCGGAATCCGTGGGATATCAGCCGCATTCCCGGCGGTTCATCGGGAGGCTCGGCGGCGGCGGTGGCGGCAGATCAATGCATCGCCGCGCTGGGATCCGATACGGGTGGGTCCGTGCGCCAGCCGGCCGCATTCTGCGGGTGCGTTGGGCTCAAACCCACGTATGGCCGGGTGTCGCGATACGGCCTCGTTGCCTATGCCTCCTCCCTCGACCAAGTGGGCTGTCTCTCCAAGGACGTCGCGGACTCGGCCACCATCTTGGAGGCCATCAGCGGCGCGGATTCTCGCGACTCCACCAGCGTACCCCAACCGGTGCCGCCTTACCGCGCGGAGCTAACTGGAGAGATCAAGGGGCTTCGGATCGGCCTCGCGCGCGAATACATGATTGGCGGGTTGGACCCGCAGGTTAGAGCGGGGATCGAAACGGCGGTGCGCCAATTCCAAGCATTGGGCGCGGAGATCAAGGAGATTTCCCTCCCTCACACTGATTACGCGATTGCCGCCTACTACATTATTGCCACCGCCGAGGCCAGCGCCAACCTGGCCAGGTTCGACGGCGTACGATACTGCAAGCGAGTGGAGGGTTCCGACGTAATCGACCTCTACGCCAGGACGCGTGGAGCGGGTTTTGGCGAGGAGGTAAAACGAAGGATCATCCTGGGCACCTACGTCCTGAGCAGCGGCTATTACGACGCCTATTACCTGCGCGCCCAAAAAGTGCGCACGTTGATCCGCTCGGACTTCTTGAAGGCTTTTGAGCAGGTGGATGCGATTCTCACCCCCACCTCACCGACTCCGGCGTTTAAAATCGGCGAAAAAACCGCCGACCCGTTGCAGATGTACCTGATGGATATTTTCACCATCTCGGCCAACCTGGCTGGCATCTGTGGCATTAGCCTTCCGTGCGGGTTTGCGACGGTGCCCGGCGAGCAAACCCGGCTGCCGATTGGTCTGCAGTTGCTGGGCAAGCCTTTCGGGGAGGAAACCATCCTGCGTATTGCCCGCGGCTATGAGTCAGCCACCGACTGGCGCCTGGAAAAGCCGAAACTGGCTTGAAATGGCGTGAACGGCTGGCGCTCGTCTCGCCCGGGATCAAGCGCCCGCCAGCAACCCCACCCGGTCATGCGCGGGCTCGGCAACAGGAACGCCACCGCCCTACAAACTCAGCCGTCAAATCGACGCGCGAGCGTTGGCGTTGGAGCGCACCTCATTCTTTGGCAGGTTCCTGGCCGGTTTGGCCACGGATCGACCGCCCGTGAGTTGAGCCTCCGCCGCCAGCCAGTTTTCCAGATCGCGATCAGGAATCCGACCGCTCTGTTCGTAAATTTCGCGAGCCCGTTCGGCGATTTCCTGCTGGGTCGGTTTTGAATCTGTGTGTTTGGAGATTTTTGCCATAAATTCGGTGCGCGGCATAATACGGAAACCCTCCCGGGGCGATAATGGGGTAACACCCTTAGTATTCTTTCGACCCCATTCCGCCCTTCCCCCACATTTCCGCTTCTTGATTCTTTTGAATCAGCCGGTACCCTGTTCGGATATGGCCAAGAAAATCATTGTCAAGCCCGCGAAGGCAGCGCCCGCAGTCGGGCCCTATAATCATGCCGTTCGCGTAGGCGACCTCCTTTTTTGCGCGGGGCAAATTCCCATTGACCCGGCAACCGGCAACCTCGTATCCGGAGACATCCGGGCGCAAACGGACCGGGTGCTCCAAAACGTGAAAGCCATCCTGGATGATCAAGGGCTCACCTTTGCCAACGTGGTGAAGAGCACGGTCTTTCTCACGAATCTGGGGGACTTCGCCGGAATGAACGAAGTTTATGCCCGCCATTTCACCGCGGATTTTCCGGCCCGGTCCACCATCCAAGTCGCGGCCCTGCCCAAAGGAGCAATGGTGGAAATCGAAGTAGTCGCCCACTTCTGAGCAACTCGCGACGTCAAAGCCGGTCCAGGAATCGCCCGGTCAAGTGATCGGGCCCGCGGATTCCGATCGAAACTGGCTGGCCGTGTGAACTCGCGCGGAGCGCCATCCGGGAGTCATCAACCAAGCTGTCAAAGCTTATCCGCGTATTTCTGCATCGCCTCTTCGTTCCGCTCGATGGATTCGACCAGCTTGAACTGCGTCCGGCAGCGGTCCAGGTTGTGACCCGGCCGATGAATCCGGAAGTACGTGTCGCCGCTCAGATAATCCGTGAGAAACCGGATGCCGATTTCGAACGTGATGAGCTTGCCGGAAAACGCGATGTGCGCCTTTTCGTTCCTGGTGAGGAACTGGCCGGCCGAAGAAAGATAACCCTCGGCAAGTTTCTTGAACATGGGCATTTGCATCCGGACTTTGGCGAGGTCCTGCTCGTCTTCCATAGTAGGGCTGGTGGTGGTGCGCACCATGTCGCCAAAATCGTAGAGCGCGCAACCAGGCATGACGGTATCCAGGTCCACGATGCACATGGCTTCGCCGGTAAGCACATCCAGCATCACGTTGTTGAACTTCGTGTCGTTATGGGTTATTCGCTCCGGAATTTTCCCTTTGGCCATGGCGTTCAGAATGACGTCCACGACCGGTTCATGCTTGAGGGCGAATTCGATCTCGGCACGAGCGTCATTGGCGCGATTGAAACGATCCTTCTGGATGGCCTGCTGCAGGGCGGTGAAACGCTTCCGCGTGTTATGGAAATCGGGGATGGTCTCGAACATGCGCGCACCGGGCAAGTCCACCAAAAGCCTTTGAAACTCGCCGAAGGCTCGTCCGGCCTGGTAGGCCTGCTGGGGTGACTGCACCGCCTCGTACGTCTCCACCCCTTCCACAAATACAAACGTGCGCCACACTTCATCCGCGCCGTTTTTATGAAAAGATTTCCCGTCCCGCGTGGGAATGACGATGAGCGATCGCCGGGTCAAGTCGCGCACCTGGTTGGCTTCCAGCTTCTTGCGAATATGCGTGGTCACCCGCATGACGTTATGCATCACGTCCTCCGGGTTCTTGAAAACGGTTCGGTTGATTTTCTGGTGAATATAGCGGACACGGGTGCCGCCCTGATCATAGGTGGCGGTGTAGGTTTCGTTAATGTGCCCTATTTTGAGGGTTTCGGCATGGAGAATCTCGCCGTAGATCTGGAACTTCTTTGAAATCTCCTGCAGTTGTTTTTCCTGATAAGGCATAATGTTTCCGCTTAAAACGATTCTGCTAAATTGAACCGCGCGATGGCAATCAGTATTTCGCGCGGGAGCGAAGGAGGGCGCGCCCGCGGATCCCGGTTCATCCTCGTTGGACGCGTGCCCTTTTGTGGCGCTCCGCCAAAGATCCAAACGATTTCTTAAGCCAGAATTCAGGGCGCTTGAAAGGCGAACGCGAGCCGATCAGCCTCGCCCACTGCCCATAGATG
>JBBQYD010000307.1:0-6579 GCA_038209025.1 Verrucomicrobiota bacterium
CAATCATCAACCGCTTCAATGCCCGGCCAGACACCCACCACGCCCTGGCCGACTTTGGTGTGGTGCTGAACCGCGAAGAGCAGCAGTTGCGGTTCGCTATAAAGTCGTTGCTGCGCGCGGAAGGCATATCCTTTGCCCGCTACCAGCGGCGTTTCGCCAGTTCGGTGATCGACGACCTCCCGGTTTTGCGCGAATTGCTGGAGCTGGGTCTGGCCGTCAAAAGCGGCGGCGGCTTGCGGCTCACCGCGGACGGACTGGACTGGTCGGACACCGTCGGACCGTGGCTCTACTCGGAAACCATGACCGCCCGCATGAGCGCGTACGAACTGGCATGAGCGCCTGGAACATTCTCTATCGCGGTTCGCTGTCCAGTTGCAATTACGCGTGCGCTTACTGCCCATTCGCCAAAAGCGCCGTCACGCGAAGCGAACTCTGCCAGGACGAGGAGGAGTTGGCCCGATTTGTCGCCTGGGTTGCGGTTCAACGGAGGCGTCTCGGCATTCTCCTCACTCCGCGGGGTGAAGCCCTCATCCACCCCTACTACCGTCGCGCCCTCACCCGCCTCTCGGGCCTGTCCCAGGTCGATCGCATCTCGATCCAGACCAACTTGAGCGCTCCGCTCGCGGAGGTGGCGGGGGCCAATCGCGAGACGCTCGCGTTCTGGACGACTTTTCACCCCGCGCAAACATCACTCACCCGCTTCGTCGCGCGTTGCCGGGAACTCGACGCCATGGGCTTCCGCTACAGTGTCGGAGTGGTGGGGGTGCATGAGCATTTCGACCTCATTGAGGCGCTTCGCCGGAGGCTCCGTCCCGAAGTCTATCTCTGGATCAACGCGTTCAAGCGAACCCCTGGCTACTACACGCCGGACGATATCGATCGCTTGCACGCGGTGGACCCCTATTTTCACTGGAATCTGCAGGCCCCCGCCAGTGCGGGAGACCCTTGTTCCGCCGGCGAAACGGCCTTCACGGTGGACGGCGTCGGCGATGTTCGCCGCTGCCATTTCGTGGCTCAGATCATCGGCAACATTTACGAATCCGGTTTCAGCGATTGCCTGAAGCCACGCGCCTGCTCCACCGCCGCTTGTGACTGTTACCTCGGATATATCCATCGTTCCGCTCTCAAATTGCGCGAACTTTATGGGGTGGGCCTGCTTGAACGCATTCCGATGCGCTGGCCGGAGGTCATCCCGGCCTTCGATCACCCGGCCACGATGGCTGAAACTCACGCGGGATCCTTTCCCGCACCGCGAACATGATCATCTGGTTCACAGGTCAACCCGGCGCCGGAAAGAGCACGCTCGCCGGCGCGCTGCAAGCGGCTCTGCGAGCGCACGGGCATCGGGTGGAGGCGATTGACGGCGAAGAACTCCGGCGCCAGACCGGCAATGATGATTACTCGGACGCCGGGCGCATCCTGAACGTGCGAAACGCGCAACGCCGGGCAACTGAGTTGGCGGCGGATGGTTCGGCCGTCATTGCCTCGTTTGTATCCCCCCATCGTTCGCTGCGGGAGGAGTTAAAGAAGAATCAGGATGTTCTGGAGATCTACGTACACACTTCCAAGGCCAACCCCAAAGACATCTATCGCGTGCCTTACTACGAGCCGCCCACCTCAGGTTACCTCGACCTGGACACCTCGGCGCACACGGTGGAACAATGCGTGGCGAAAATCATGGTTGCCTTGTCGCACCGCGAGGCTTAGCAATCAGCGAGGGGCGCAGGCAAACGAGTTTACCGGGGAGACTTGAGAATTTCCACCTGACCGGCATCGTGCCGGAGGGTCAGCAGGTCCTTCGCGGAGCTGAAAAACCAGCCGACCTGTTTGGCTGAGGGTGGTTCGTTAAGCTGCGGAAGCCCGGCTTTTCCTACATAAACGGCCTTGGGGGCAAAACCGAGCTTCACCACCTCCCGGGACGGCTTGATGGTTTCGAAACTAATCCGGCCCGAAGAATACCCGATCTTCCGCAGGGCGATATCGCTGCTGAGGACATGGTCCTCCCCATCAGGAGCCAACTCAGGGAGGCACGCCATGGATTCGAGCACATGGCAGACCGTATAGAGATGCTGGGAATACCAATCCGGCCGGTTGCTGGTGTCGGCCCCGGGTTTCACAGAATAGAAGAAGGTGCGGAACAATCCCGGCGGGGACTGCATGTAGGTGACCGCGCTGAAGCCGGACAACGCCCGGCGCCGCACCTGGTCCTCGCCCGATGCCAGATAGAGGCAGGACAAGGCCATGCAATAACGCGCGGTATGCCCGGGCATGAGGTGCTCGAAGCCAGCCTGTTCAGACACCGCGGGCGCAGGGGCCGCCGCATGGCCGTTGGTATAAACCAGACGGTCCTCCATCCTCGCCAATACCTGGCGGCCCAACGGGACGTATTCAGGGCGGGTGCCAGCCTGGCGGAACAACGCGGCGGCGGTAAACGACATTGGCTCGGCGGACAGGTAACTTTCCTGCTTAAGCCCAATGTCCTCGTGGTAGGTGCCCCAGAGGTTCTTTTCCACGTTTCTTTGCAGCATCAACTTCAGCGCCTGGTTGCCTGCCCGCCGATTGGCCGGGGTATCGTCGTAGCGAGCCAGCTTCTCAAAGAACTCAACGAAGAAGACGGGGGCGCCGCCGAAGTCCTGGCGCACGACACCTGATTCCGGAACGACGCGGAAGGGCCATGAGCCGTCCTCACGCTGGGTATTGGCGAGCGTCTTGCCGATGGCTCGCGCCGCGTCGAGGTATCGGGCGTCGGCGGTGGCTTCGTGCAGCCCGAGATAAGCGCTGCCGAAGAAGGCCGCTTTGTCCGGTTCGATGCTATCCACGTCTCGTGAGCCACCGGGTTTGCCATCAAAGAAAGTGGAGTATGGGAGGTTGGGGTAGGCCGCGCTGGCAGGCGTGGAATGGGTGAGATTCCAATCGCCCAGGTCGCGCGCTCGCAGCCGCCATTCCGGCTCGCCAGTGTAGCCATGATACATGAGGAACGTGAAAATGAAGTAGGCATGCTGGCGGGCTGGGAAGGACACCTTGCGTCCCGAGCGGGAGCCATCCGGGTTCACGTGCGCGCTGGTGAAGTAGCCGGCGAGTTCCCCATCGATTCGGCCGGGGACGTATGCCCCATCGGCTTTCTTGAGGAACTCCATGCCCTGCGCGATGGCCTCAGCAACTGGCCGGCGGGGTTGGACAATCCCATCAGCCACCTGGACCTGAGCCGGGCCGGGCGAATCGGCGGCGCCGCCGGCCAGGGTTAAACAGCAAATCAGCGTGGCGATCAGGCCACACTGCGCCATCCTGCCTGGATGACAAATCAACCAGCTATTGAACATAATTAAACGCAATTTGTTGGCAGACTAAACCGCGATTCCGGGCGGAGCGCAAGTTTAGTTTCGTGAGCATCGGCAACTCCGAGTTGACTCAAAATAAGAGACACCCGGGGAGCGACACTGAGGGGAGGCAACTCGCGATTCTCATTTTGTCTCGATTTGCCATGCAGCCGGAGCAATAACCTGCAGGGTAACAGGCCCCAGCAGGCCGGAGGGGAGCAGTTGGCTGGCCTGGGGGGACGGTTCCGGCACGCGGGCCGAGGCTGTAGATTAAACACGCGGTTACGCCCTTGGTCTTCATCTGCTCCAGGTCGCGCGTAATTACGGCATCCGAAGCTTCGCCAAACGTAAACCCATAAACCGCCGGCCGGGCCGTCCCCGGCGGATTTAGAAACTGCTGCGCCAGTATATCCTCGTTGCTGGAGACGACCTTCGCATGAACGGACCGGGTGGTGTGCGGGAGGCAGCCGGTTCCCAACAGGAGCGCGAGCAAACCAATGCGGAAACGTTGGTTTGAGGTCATAACATCAGTCCAAGGGAACGGTGTTCGGGTTAGCGGGCTGCGCCATTATTCCGAGCCTTCAGCGTGCCGATCAGGAACTCGATGGGGTTGGGATACTTCAGTTCGGGCGCGCCGGGATACATCAGGCAGCATTCCACGCCGGTGACGCGCATCTTCTCCTGCAGTTTCGCGCCAAAGTTGGCGGCGTGCGTCGGGTCTTTCTGGTTTTTGCCTAACGCGGGGGCAACCGTGTAGTAGAGGTAAACCGGTGGATCATCGGCGCTGACCAGTTCGAACGGCGAAAACTCCCTGATCCACGGCAGGATTTGCTCGCGGTGGTCGAGGAACTGCTGGAAGGCCGGGACCTTTTTCTCCTTGTCCCCGTTGAAGCCAAACGCATGCCCGCCGTAAGTGCTATTCGGCGTCCATTCCTTCATCTGCCTCGGATCAAGCGAGGTCTGCGCGCCCACCACGCCGGCACACATCAACCGCGTGGACTCGCGCGCCACCGGGTCGTTGCTCTGGGGATCGGCCATGTCGTCGTGAAACGCCAGCCACAAGCTGGAGCACGCCCCGGCCGAACCGCCGGAGGCACCGATCCGCGCCTTGTCGAGGTTCCACTCGGCGGCTTTGCTGCGGACAAATTGCAGCGCGCGGGCGGCGTCGTGGAGCGGCCATTGCACCGGTGGTTTGATGCCCGCGGATTGCGCCTCCTGAACGAAACGGTAATTGATGGAGACTACGGAGACGCCCGCCGCAAGATAGTTGCTCACGCCGGTGACTCGATCCTTGTCATTGCCCTTCCAAGCGCCGCCGTGGATGAAGAACAGCAGCGGCGTCGGCTGCGCCGAGTCGGCCTTCCAGAAGTCGAGCACCTGTTTCTCATGCTCGCCGTAGTGGACGTTGGCCAGTGTCGGTGGGATCCGCACAGGTTGCGTGTATTCGGTCGTCCAGAATTCCATGGGCCCGGCGGGGCGGACGCGCGCAGCCTTATTAGTGGTGGAACCGGCGGCGGTGCCGTTAAAGGTCAGCGCGGCAAGGAGCGTGATGGTTAGCCAAGGGGCGAATGGGGTGGGATTCATACGCGGTCATGCTTTCGAGTCGTTGGAGGTTTACACAGTTTGCACATGCCTTTCAGCCGGGTCAGATCGCTGTGGAGCCGGAGTTCTGCCTACCGGGGAACCGCCCCCTGCCAGCCTGCCGACCACTGCGCGGTTAGTTTCTCGACGAGCGCTTTGTTTACGGGATTGCTCACGACATTTGTGTTCTCCTGCGGATCGGTCTGATGATCGTAGAGTTCCACGGCATCCACCTTCGTGTGATCCGCGCGGTTTACCCACCGGGTGAAGCGATAGCGATCGGTGCGCATCGTGTAGCCCATCAGATCCAGCCTCCCGACTTTGCGAGGATACTGGCTGAACGCGGCAGTCTTCCAAGGGAGTTGCGGATTGGCGAGCAGTGGTTTGAAGCTGATGCCTTCGAGATGTTTCGGCAGCGGCAGGCCCGCCAGTTCGGCCAGCGTCGGGTAGATGTCCACAAACTCCACCAGCGCATCGGTGCGCTTGCCGGCATGGGTCATGCCGGGAACGGAAATCAGCAAGGGCGCCCGGGTGTCGTTCTCAACGTTGGTGTGTTTGGCCCAGGCATCGTGCTCGCCCAGCTTCCAGCCGTGGTCCCCCCAGAGAACAATGATGGTGCTCTCGCGCAAACCAAGCCGGTCCAACTCGTCAATCACCCGCCCCACCTGGGCGTCCGCATAACTGACCGCCGCGTAGTAACCGTGCTTCAACTGCCGGGCGTAGTCATCCGGCAGGTGCCGGCCCGCTGGCACGCCCTCGTAGCTATGCAGTTCGCCGCCGGGGACGACGGCGTAAGCGGGCGCGCCCAAGGGCGGGAAGGGATTCGGCGCCAGGGGAATTTTCGCCGGGTCGTAGAGGTCCCAATACTTCTTCGGCGAAACAAACGGCAGGTGCGGTTTGATGAAGCCAACGGCCAGAAAGAACGGTTGCGATTCGGTCTTCACGCTACGCAATGCCGCGACTGCCATATCCCCGAGTTTGCCGTCGTGCAGGGAGTTGTCCGGCCCGTCGGTTGCCCGAAATGCTGGTCCACGCCCACCCTTCCGCGGCCCCGCCGCCGCATCCGGATCCACCGGCGCACGCTCAGCGCCATGCGGGGCGAGAGGAAAGGCCGTTGCCACGGACCACGAGGCCGGATCGTCGTAACCGTGGTGATAAATCTTGCCCATCGCCTCGGTGAAGTAGCCATTGTTCTTGAATAATTGCGGCAGCGTGATGACTTCCGGGAGCGCCTTGCGGAAATGCGTGCTGAGGTTCCATACCTTGGTCGTGTCCGGGCGCGTGCCCGTGAGCAGGCTTGAGCGCGTGGGCGAACAGACCGCCTGCTGGCAATAGGCTCGGTTGAACACCATCCCGTTCCTGGCGAGCCGGTCGATGTTGGGACTTTGGACAATCGGGTTGCCGTAACACCCCAGTTCCGGGCGCAAATCATCCAGGGCGATGAAAAGAATGTTGGGTTTGATGGGGAGCTTGGCGTCAGTCACCGCTGCGCAAAGAAGGGTGCCGCCTCCGCAGGCGTACAAGACCCAGAGCACGCCTAAGCAGACTCGAGGCAGGATCGATTGCCACCCGGGAATTACCGACGCTGGAGGACGACTCGCGACCGAACTCCTGGATGCGAGGCCAGGGCTTAGCACTAGACAGAAATGGTTCATCGGGGGTCAGAATGCACGAAAAGACC
>JBBQYD010000308.1:0-6575 GCA_038209025.1 Verrucomicrobiota bacterium
GACCGCCCGCGGATTTTCAACTCGCGTTCGAATTTTTCTCGTAGGGGGGACATGGCCCCGCCACCATGCCTAATGTAATGGTCGGTCCACTACCAAACGTCCGCCCGCCAGCCCTCCCCCGCGCCGCGGCTTCGTTCAACCTGCCGCTACAGCCAACGCCGGGATCTGTCACACCGCGTGCGATCGAATGAAGGACCGAATGCCAACCACGGAATCGAAACTCGAAGGAAGCACGCGGCGCGCCAGCTCCCGTCGTGGCTGACCTCGGACCCTGGGCAGGAAGCCACCGCTCTTGACCCTCGCACATTACCGAACACGCTTCCGCCGTGGACTACCGCCAAATTATTACGATTGAACCCGGAAAGCGGAGCGGCAAGCCATGCATCCGAGGTATGCGAATCACGGTTATCGATGTGCTCGAATATCTCGCGGGTGGAATGAGTATTCCCGAGATTTTGGCCGATTTCCCCGAACTGACTGAAGAGGACATTCGTGCCTGTCTCGCGTTTGCGGCAGACCGTGAGCGGCGGTTGGCTGTAATCGGCGGATGAAGCTTCTGTTCGATCAGAACCTTTCGAGCACACTGGTTCGCAAGCTGTCGGACCTGTTTCCCGATAGCACTCACGTGAAAACTATCGGGATGGCGAAGGTCGACGATCAAGTGGTTTGGACTTTCGCGAAGGAGAATGGCTTTACGATCGTTTCGAAGGATTCGGATTTTCAGCAGCTCAGCCTGTTTTTCGGAGCCCCACCGAAAGTAATTTGGCTTCGAGTCGGCAATTGCCCGAACAGCCGGATCGAGAAGCTGATTTGGGATCGCTCGGTTGAAGTGCACACGTTTGAAGCCGACGCGAGCCAAAGTCTACTGGTTCTTTCCTGAAAACGCCGAACCTGAAGTGAAGTAGGTCGCGAGCGGACGGAGCCGAGACGCGGAAGCAGGGACGGCGAGCGATCTACATCACGGTTGGACGAAGCCGGTCGGCCGGACGGATCTTGAGACGATATATACTATAGCGAAAGTAGCCGGAGCGGTTGGGCCCAAGCGCGCGCTGAAAAAGGGGTCAGGTTTTACCCTTTACCTTTACCGGTGGCGGCGCACTTGAAGGCGACGACGGATGTGCGCAACGGTTGGTTGGCGGAGCGGCTGGACATGGGATCAGGAGTGTACGTGAGCAAACATACCGGATTGCTCAAGCGCGGGGTGGGCGGCGGCCAAAGGGTGTTGCGAAAACTGGAATAAGGTGAAAGGTAAAACCTGACCCCATTTTCAGCTCCCAGGCTTGATCGGCGAGCGCGCGCAGGCGCGCGTGCAGTTCGCCCTGGGCTGGCGGCGACGCCAACAAGGGACCCACCACGCTGAAGCGCAAATGCGCCCAGCGGGCGGGGGAGGAGATGGGAGTGGAGGGGGCAGGAGGATTTGGGTCCATGCCGGCAGGGTTTACCCGTCCCTTGGTCCGGCGCCACCGGCAGGTTCTGCGGGCGGCGATTCGACCCTCAGTTTCCCGGCGCCGCGCGGGTCGTCCACGGCACCAGGAAGCGCAGCAGATCCAGGAGCGACTTGTCCCCTTCGCCGCCAAAGCACCGCCACAGCGACCACGGCAGGCTCGCCTCGGCGGGCGGCGGCATGAAATGCCCCCGGGCCGCCCGCCACGACCGCCCCTTGGCAAACTGCTGCAGCCACCACGTCCGCCACCGTTCCAACGTGCGCCGGTCCACGCCCAAGTGTTCCTGCAACGCCGTCACGCGTTGCGCCGTCAGGCCGTGCCGTAGCGCCGTCAGCAAGACCACGATGAATCCGGCGTAGATCCGGCGGCCCAGAAAGCGCACCGAACCGGGCGTCAGCCGCCGGCGGCAACCTTCCTCGGCGCAGCAAAAACTATCCCGCCACGCCCCCAGCGCCGTCTTGTTCATCAGCGCCCACACCTTGCGTGGATAGTTCGACCGATGCAGCGCACCCGCACAATGCGGACAACCCTGCGCGCAGGCTTGCACTGCCAGATCCGCATCGATTTGAGTCAACCACGCCCACAAGCTCAGGCGGAAGCATTCATTCGCCAGCAGTTTTTCTCCGAAGGTTTTGTTCATACCAACATTCGGAAAGATTGAACCCCTGCGGAGCAACCCTCCGCGGGGGTTTCAAGTTGCCGGCCCCGTCGCTCAACCGGGCACCAGCAACGCCGTCACCACGGATCGAGATAATTGATGGGCCGCCGACTCATTCCTTTACTTACCGAGATCAAGACCGGCCTGCTTCCCATCAATGAGCGAGGTCATGCACATATTC
Organism: Verrucomicrobiota bacterium; assembly: GCA_038209025.1. Classification (GTDB taxonomy): domain Bacteria; phylum Verrucomicrobiota; class Verrucomicrobiia; order Limisphaerales; family UBA8199; genus JBBQYD01. Next base: position 2,285 of record JBBQYD010000308.1, read on the forward strand.
ACCCATTAAGAAACCGGAAGAACCTGACGCTGGCGTCAACTTGTGAATGCACCGTAGCTATAGTGTCTGGCCAAATCTAAGTTGCGTCTCATCAGAGTGGAGCTAAGATTTCACATCATGAGCCTTACCGAAATCGAGAAAGCCGTGGAGCGCCTTGGACCCTCCGAATTCGCGGAGTTCACCCGCTGGCTGGACGATATCGCGGAAGCCAAGTGGAACGAACGTTTTACCGCGGACGTGAGAGCTGGCAAGCTCGACGCACTGGGCAGGAAAGCCATTGCCGACTTTGAGGCTGGTCGTTGCACCGAGCTGTGAAGCATCGGGTGTCCCCAGATTTCTGGGCTCATTACCGGAAGCTACCGGAGGCGATTCAAGAACTTGCGGATAAGAATTTCGAATTGCTGAAGGCGGATACACGTCACCCTTCATTGCGTTTGAAAAAGGTCGGGGCGCAATGGTCTGCCCGTGTCGGAATCGGATACCGAGCTCTCGGAATCGAACATAAGGAAGGAATACAGTGGTATTGGATCGGGTCCCACGCCGAATACGACAAGCTCACCGGATAGAAGGCAAAGGGCCAACCAGCCGCTGCAGCCAACGCCGGGATCTGTCACGCCGCGTGCGATCGAATGAAAACTCCAATGCTCAATACGGAATCGAAACGCGAAAGCTGCACGCAGCGCGCCAGCTCCCGGCGTGGCTGACCTCGGACGTTGATATAGCTTGCTCAAAATCCGCCTCGGATGCAGCGTTCTGCCATGCAAATTGAAATCGAGAGAGAAGAAGACGGACGCTGGATCGCCGAGGTTCCGACGCTTCAGGGAGCCATGGCGTACGGGAAGACGAAGAAGGAAGCTGTCGCGCGAGTGGAGGCGTTGGTCCTGCGGGCGTTGGCGGACAAGATTGAGCATGGGGAAGAGCCGCCGGAAGTCAGCCAAGTCTTCACGGTGGCGGCATGAGCACCTGGGGCGCTCGAAAAGCGCGAGCGGTACTTGCGGCGCTGCTGCGAATTGGGTGGCGCGTCAAGCGGCAGAGCGGATCTCATAAAGTCCTTACCCGCGATGGTTGGTCCGATTTCATCTTTGCCTTTCACGACGGCGAGGAGATCGGTCTGCGGATGTTGGACCGCGTTGCTCGTCACACAGGGCTGCGTCCCGAAGATCTCTGAAGGGCCGAACCCTGAGAGTTGAGTTGTCGCGCAGCCGACAACTCGACTCCTGTTGAACAAGCCCGGGAATGACGGCGGACGGTGGACCGCGGCTTATGCGCTTTGTATTGGCGCGGGAGGCGTGGCGACGACGGGCCGAGGTAAGATCGCGCAGCAGTGCGCTGGAGTCCCCGGCGAAACTGGGCCGGCGGAGGGAGACGCAACGGCGCTTTCGGGGCGGCGGAACGCCGTCTGTATCACCATCACCGTGACCGGGACAGAGCTCCGCCCGAGGTGCGCGGCGGGACGAGCACTCGATGGCTTGGAAAGCATGCGGTGGTGGCTCGTCATCGGTCGCAGGCGGGCGGGCTGCGGGGAATCCGGCCGACGCAGACCAGCGTGAAGCCGCCGCAATGCGGGCAGCGCAGGTGCCACGGCTCCGGCGTGTCGACCTTGGGCCGCATGATAATCGGCACCGCCAGCAGGGTCTCCACGATCAGTCGGCGCTTTTTCGCCGCCGGATGCATCCAGCCGAAATACCGCACGCGGTGCTGGCCGGGTGGCAGCACATGCTGGAGATACCGCTGCATGAAGGCGGCGGCCGTTAGGGGGCATTCCCGGCGTTCCTGCGTCTGCGAATCAGTATAGCGGAACGTCACGCTGTCTTCCGTCGCCGTGACGATGCGTTCGTCGCTGATGGCGGTGCGGCTGACGTAGCGGGCGAGATACTTGACCACGTTTTGTGCTGTGCACTGCCCGCGGCGCGGGCGCCCGTGCCCAGCCCCCTCGGCGGCGCCTCGGGCCTGCGCTTCGCTGCGGCCATCTTCGCGCTGTCGCGCTGCGTCGCCGGAACCGGCCGGCTGCCAGTGCCCCCACCAGCCGTCGCGCCAGCAGGCGTCCGACACCTGCGCATGGAGATCAGGGGCGGCGTGGCGCAGCGCCTCGGAAAACCCCTGGCGCAGCGCCGCCGCCACTGCGTCTTTGGGCAGCAACCAGTCGGGTTGGCGAGAGTGGCGCCACGTCTGGTGGTCGGCGGTGAGACCGCCGCCGGGCACGATGAAATGCAGGTGGGGATGATACTGGAGCTGGCGGCCCCAAGTGTGCAAAACGCCGAGGCAACCCAACTCGGCGCCAAGGTGGCGGGGGATCGCCGCCACGGTTTGCAGCGCCCGGGCCGCCTGGGTGAAGAACAGATCGTGGAGCACCCCGGGGCGGGCGGAGAAGATCGGGCGCATCTCCTCCGGCACCGTGAAGGTCACCAGGAAATACGGCACCGGCAGGAGCCGTTCGGTCTGGCGGGCGGTCCACTCGGCGGTGCGCGCGCCGCCGCAGCGCGGACACGCCCGGTGATGGAAACTGTGATACGCGTAGTCGGTCTTCGTGCAATCCGTGCAGCGATAGACGTGCCCGCCCAGTTCGGGCGTGCGGCAGCGCCGGATCGCGTGCAGGGCGCGGCGGGCGGCCGGCGTGATCGGATGCGCACCGTCCAACCACGCCGGCGCCTGCCGCGCCAGCCAATCGGCCAGGACCGACATCGGCGTGCGTTAGAGCGCGGGCTTGGTTGTCGGCCGCAGTTGGTCGAGGGCGGCGCGGGCACCGGCCTCGTTGGCCGCGGTCAGATGCGCGTAGATCAACGTCGTCTCCAGCGAGGCGTGGCCGAGATAGGCGGAGATCAGCCGGATGCTCACGCCCGCGTCGAGCAGATGAGTGGCGTAGCTGTGGCGCAGGGTATGGACGCAGGTGCCCTTGGGCTGTTGGGGCCGCGGCGACCGCCAGTCGCATGCAGTGCTGGATTGACCCGTCGCCCATGGGCTCGACCGCCTGCGCGAGCTTCTCCTGGGCGGAGGCACCGTCCCGCCAGCCCCGGCCCACGCCTGGGAACACCCACTTCGGGTGCCGGTGCGTTTTCCACCAAAGCTTCAGCTCCTCGTAGGCCCAGCGGGGCCGCGGCACGTATGGTCGGCGGAAGCCCGGAGGTCTCTGCGATCGATTCAGAGGTATCCGTGATGATCGCCGATTCGGCATCCGATCGAATGTGGTTTTTGTCCCCGTAGAACGTCTCGGAATTTTTCTTCGTCCAGCGCGCGTCCAGATCTTTTTGGCTGAGTTTGTGCGGCTGATTCTCCCACGCGGGCGGTGTCTGTCCTTCCTTGACCATCTTGTTTTCCTCCCGGGTGTTGCGCTGCCTCGGCACCTCCACGAAGCTCGCATCCACAATTGTCCCCACCTTGGTGAAGACGCCCTGCTTTTCCAGAATCGCGCCGCAGGTGTCAAACAACGGCTTGATCAGAGCAGCAACCAGCGCTTGATCGCGACCTCGACCTCCGCACTGACGCGGGCATCAAACTTGCCGGGGGCTTTGCGAATGAATTCGGTGAACTTAACGGGTTGGAGACTTTGGGCGTTAACGTAGCTTTGCTCGCGCAACCAAGGCACGCGAGGGAGAGTGACCTCGTAAGGTGTGCCCTCGAATTGCTTCGTGATCAGCACCACGCTCGCGACGGCCAGCCGGGCATCAGCTTGCGCCGCCATTACGAGCGCGTAGCGTGGTTTGCCAACCATCCCTAGGTCCACAAACCAGACTTCACCCGCTCGCAAGGGTGTGCTCACGCTCAGAACTCATCCGCCAACGCGTTGCGGCGAGCGGCAGAACTCAGGACCTCGTCTTCCGGAACGTCCGCTTGAACCGGGAAGGGAATGGCCCGCCGCTTGACAATTTGTTTGTAAAAGAGCTCCAGAGCGGCCCGCGGTTTCAGTCCAATCTCTTCCAGAACTCCTTCAGCTTGGCGTTTCAACTCGGGATCGATGCGGCTTTTGGCGATTGCACTCATGGACCCAATGGGGCCCAAATGTGGCCCTGCGTCAATCATCATGGCACGGAGAATCGACGGGCAGTGGATGAGACCAGCGCCCCCACCGCGATCCAGGCCTCGCCATGCCGCCAAGTCGTCCGTGACCTTGGCGTCCTGCGGGTGAAACGCGCCGAGCCCCGCGAGGTGGGTCAGGTAGTCACTTATCCGGCAAATCCCGCGCAAAATGCGCAAGAAACTTGATATAGGCTCAGGGTCACTGGGCGACCGGCTGGAGTGCGGGAATGATTAGATTTTCGGTCAATTTGCGTGCGACGATGAGCGCACGGCGGCC
>JBBQYD010000309.1:0-6540 GCA_038209025.1 Verrucomicrobiota bacterium
GTTCCACCGCACAGAATCGGCACCCGGCGGCGGCCCTGGATATCGGGGATCGCGGTTTTGGCCAGGGCCACAAACTGGGCGACATCAAACGTCTCACTTACCTCCAGGATATCGAGCAAATGGTGCGGAGCACGCTCCCGCTCGATACCCGACGGCTTGGCGGTGCCGATATCCAGGCCCCGGTAAACCTGCATGGAATCGACCGAAACAATCTCCCCATCCAAGCGTTCGGCCAGGGCCAGCGCACACTCGGTCTTCCCCACTGCGGTGGGACCGGCAACCAGCACCGGCTGGAGCGCGAGGGGACCGCTGAAAAGGTCGGTCATAGGGCAGCTCACACCCGCGGGGTCACCTTGCGCGGGAGCAGGAACCATAGCGCCAAACCGGCGGCAAAAATAAGCGCGCTCACCAGGTGTGCGGGAGTGATCCAACCGGCGTACAGGTGCGGGTAATCGCCCCGGAAAAACTCCACGGAAGACCGGGTGATGGCGTACCCGATCAGATAGGTGGCAAAGACCTGGCCGTCAAATTTCTTGCGACGGTAGAGCCAGGCGAGGCCCAGGTATAGCGCGAGGTTCAGCAACGAATCGTATATCTGGGTGGGATGCACCGGAATGGCCGCGCTGCCCGGAGGATGCGTCTCGTGGCCGCCGGGATAGCTGATGGCCCAGGGAAGCTGGCACGCCCGGCCATAGCAGCAGCCGTTCATGAGGCAGCCGATGCGGCCGAACACGTATCCCAAGGCAATGCTGGGGGCGAGGATATCGCCCATGGCCCAGAGCGGCAGTTTCCTGCGTTTAATGAAGATGATGCCCGAGATGATGGCGCCGATCAGCCCGCCGTAAAACACCAGGCCGCCATGGTGTATCATGAACATCTCCGACCAGGGGCGGCTCGCGAAATCCGATTCCCAATAGGAGATCACGTATAGCGACCGCGCCCCGAGCAGGCTGCCAATGATCAACCAGGGGCCGATGTCCAGCACGGCTTCAGCCGAAATGCCAGTGAGTCGGGCACGACGGCTCGCGGTCCCGATCCCGGCAACAAACGCCAGCGCCATCAAAACGCCGTACCAGTGTACCGTTAATGATCCAATCCTAAATGCAATAGGCTCCACACGGACGAAGCATACCGGCACGAGGCCGGAGGAAAACAAATAAATTCAAGACCCGGGCGCGGCGGGTGGGGGCGCGGCGACGTTGGTGAGGACCGGAGAAGGGCGCGCGCTCCTGGGGTTCCGAGGCGGCAGCGGCGGAATGGTGAAGTCCGAGGGCATGGGTGGGACGTTGAGTCTGGCCACCAGGTCGCGCCAGGCCTGGCGTTGTTCCGGGGGCATGGTCTGCCAGCGTTCGGCGTTTTTCAGGAACTGCTGGCGCTCCTCCAGGTTCATCCTGGCGAACTGGCCGAAACCTCGAATGCACTTGGCGCGCTGTTCCGGAGTCAGGCCGCCAAACGTTTTCAAGGTGCGCTCGATCTGGCGGCGCTCGGGCTCCGAAAGTGTGGCCAGGGCCTTTTGTTTCTCAACCGGGGTTAGTTCAAAGAACTGGCTGAAGCGTTCGAGCAGGAATTTGCGATCGGTTTCGGGGAGTTGCCGCCACCGGGCCATGCCGGCTTCAAGCCGCTCCCGGCTTTGCGGGCTCATGGCGGCGAGCACGCGTTGTTGCTCGGCGGTGGTGCTGGCCCTCGTTTCCGCGAAATGGGCAATGGCAGCCTGGTTATCCAGCAGGGCGCTCCGGGCGGACTCAGGAAGCTTATCCCAGGCCTGGAGACGGGCTTCGATAAGCGCCCGCTTATCGCCGGGCAGATTGGCCAGCGCTTCGGCGCGGTTCCCTGGAGTCAGGCCCATGAGCCGGATGAGGTACCAGCGCAATTCGGTCGCTTGCAGGCGTAGCTCGCGATCATCAGCCCGCAAGGATTCATACTCCTGCAGTTTGGCAAGAATGCGTTGCAGGCTGTCCGCTGAACGATCAGCCAGGGCGCGCCGACGTTCAGCCGGCGTCATGGCGAGCAATTCCCGAAAAAGCTCGACCGGTGGTTTCACCACCGGGAATTCCGGAGGCAGGTTCTTGGCATCGGCCAGGTTTGCCGGGTTGGAGACAACCGTGGCCTGGGCCACCGCGTCGCTTAAGCAGGCGGTCGCCAACAATAGGGCGACACAGACTATTTTGATTCCCGCTAAAAACATGGGCGGCAATTACTGAAAAAGAGCCAGAAGTTCTTCATCCGCGACCGGCGCGGCATTCATGACCCGAATGGCTTCGAAATCCTGCAGAATGTCTGGCCCGGGCATGGACACGACCTCCGAGACAGCCGTGACGCTTCGTGCAAGTTCCTGGCGCTGCTGAACCTGTACCTGGTGATAGGCCAGCAAGCCGGCCGCGAGCACCACACTGGCGAAGGCGCCACGCAAGGCCCAACTCCAGGGGCGGGCGAAGCTCCACCAAGAAGATTCCCGCATGGTTTTGCGCTCTTCCAACTCGATGGATTGCATCAGCCGGGCGGTAAAGTTGGCGGGAACAGGCGCATCCGGAAGTTGGTGCAGCGCTGTGTTGAGGCTACGTTCCAGCTCCCAATCAGCCTGATCCACGGGATGAGACGCAAGCCAAGCAGAGAGTTGCGCGTCCTCCGCAGGCGTCAACTGGCGCTCCCAGCTAGCCTCCCGCAACTGCCCATAGACCGTCTTATCACTCATAACTGCTGCCTTTCTGTATAAAAACCACGATCCGCATAAAGTTGCACGCTCAAGTCGGATTCCATTCACCAGTCCGCAAATAAGGTTTGAGCTTCTCCTTGAGCGTTTCGCGCCCGCGGAAGATGAGAGATTTGGTGGCCGAAACGGAGCAGCCCAGGACTTCCGAAATGTCCTCGTAAGAGAGTTCTTCCCGGCTGCAGAGAATGATGGCGGTGCGCTGGTTTTCGGGGAGGGTATCAAGGACCTCCTGGATTTTGGCCTCCAGCTCGCCAGCCAGCAGGCGGTCCCCTGCCCCAACCGCGGCTTTATCCTCATATTGCTGGGCCGACTGGTCCTCGTGGTCCGCGCGGGGGGCATCAATCGACTCGGCCGGGTGGCGCGAGCGGCGGCGGATTTCGTTGAGGCAAAGATTTCTCGCAATCGTGAAGAGCCAGGTGGAAAACCGGGACGAAACCTGATAGCGATGCGCGGACTTATAGACCTGGAGAAATACCGCCTGGGCAACGTCCTCAGCCTCGGTGGCGTCCCGGAGCATGCGATAGACGAGGTTCATGACGGGCTGCTTGTACTTCTCGGCCAATTGGGCAAAAACGTCCCCCTCGCCCTGCTTCACACGCAGCATCAGGGCGGCATCGGGGTCCAAGTCTGCCGGCATATCGCTAACTATCTATCTAACACCGAAGGTGAAACAAGGTTTTGCAGGGCTAGATTTCGTCGCCGGTGGTAAAGATGACAACGCGCGACCTTGGGGGCACCTCTTGAGCCTCGCATGCAAAGGTGAGATCGAGCGGGCCATGCGGCACCTCGGGCCATTCGCCCTCCACGGTGGCCCGGCCAATCGGTTCGCCTTTAGGGCCATAAACCTGGCAGCCTGAGGGGCTGCGGCCTTCTATCCAACCCCCGGCGGGCACCTCGGCACGGATCGTGAGCTTTTTCCCACCGACCGTAAGAACCGGGTTTTTTAGCGAGATGGCCTGCATGGGGACGGCGCGAATGGGGCCCAGCGCGACTTTCACCTCGCGATGCATCGGAACATTCTGCAGCCAGACCGAGACCTTGTTCACCATCCCGAAGTTGATGGTTTCGCGGTAGATGTTGTAAGGGCTTTTATCGTCGTTCCAAGTGTAGTCGCTCCAGCGGGAAGACTCCGTTTCAACCAGGCTGAATTGCCGGGGGCCGGTAAAATCGAGGAGGAGATACCGATCGGCCACCGCTCCAAAAGACAGGTGTGCGGGGCTCTCCATGCGGATCGCGAGCAGCGCACCGGAGCCGTCGCCCTGCACTTCAATCGCCAGGGCCTGGTGCTGGCTCAGGTTGAGCGGAGGATCCAATTGTCGTTCAAGGCGGGCCCAGGCTCCGCGGCGAGGGACCAGGCCCTGGTTGGTGGCAGCCAGCCACGCCGTTGGGCCGTCGCTGGAAAGGGCCAGGCTGACCCCGGGAGCCTGGGACTGCTTCCATTCCGGGGCGGCGGCTTTGGAGAAATCAGCGAGGACGATCGAAGAAGTTCTGGTGGTGGACGCCGCCATGAGGGTTTCGATGCGAAATGTTACGGGTTGCGCGGCAAATGCATTGGTCATTTGCCAGGCGAGCGAGAGGGTCTGCGCCGGGGCGGCGACATGAGCATGGGTTTTGGCCTCCCGAAAACGTTTTTGGCCGGCGCGGTTTTCCAACAGCCCGAATTCGGAGCCGGGTTGCCGGAGTCTGGCCCTTTGTGAAGCGGAGTAAGCCTCCGAACGGCGCAGTTCCTCGCAGGCGCGGAGGATGTCCACCGAGCGGCGGTGGCTGGGTATATCGGCCAGCGAGGCGGGCCCCACGGCGGCCGTCAGTGAAGCCCCGGCATCCCACCCCACCAGCCTGGCACCGAGGGTTTCGATGACCTCCGGGTAGGTGGGTTCGACCTGCGGTGGGTTGAAAGAATGAAGACTCCACCAGCCGAGGTGAAGGGGGAGCAGCAACCCGCCGTTGATGCTTTGGGCGTGAATGTCATTAAACCTTACGTGGCCGCGCACGGGAAAGTCCCAGGCTTGCCAGCGGGTGCGGTATTGCCAAAAGTGGTGCCACATGGCGCTCATCTCCATCCCGACGGGTTGGTTGAGGCGCCGCTGGATTTCAACCACGAACTTGCCCCCCCAGTACCAGGCCTTATCCGGACCGCGCAGGATGCTGGCGCCGTCAATCGCATCCAGATAAATGCCCTCAAAGCCGCATCGGTTTACCACCTCCGCGTGGTTGGCGGCGATTTCCTCAAAAAGCGTGGACTCCACATCGGGCACAAACAATCCGAAGAGTTCTTTCAAGTGCCGGGCGCGAACTCCCTTTTCGTGGCCGGCGGGCTTGGTGCCGTGGACACCCCGGACGACTCCCGTGAATTTCCAGGGCGGTTCCTTGGTGGCGCCCCCAAAGGTGACCAACTCATCTCCAATGTGCAGCGTCACGCTGTTCTGCTCGTTAAAGCCCGTGATCAGGCTGACCTCTGCCGTCCGTTCGTTCACGGTGATTTCTGTGGCTTCCGCAGCCATGGGGGCTGCGAGCGTGAACGCGCGAAAAGCATCCAGCCGCGGGTCGGGCACCGGGCTCACATATTTTGACCGTTTATCTATGAAAAATGCGTAAGTGTGAAAAACGGAAGCAATGCCGGCTTTGCGCAAGCGCGGCAGCACTTCTTTTTCCCAGGTGCCCCACCCGCCTGGCCAGGCCTGCTGATTCAGTTGAAAGTCTCCAAACCGGAAAAAATTCCCACCTCCATGGTGTTCAATCTGGGAAAAGCCCAGGCTCTGGACGGTTGCAATCCACTCGGTCAGGTTACTCAGGGTCAGGGCGCCGAAGTTGAAAAGATACGACGCGCGGCTGCCTGGTTGCTGCGCGGCCCACGGACCGGCCACTTTGCATAAGGGCAGTTCGCTGGCGGCCGCCAAGGCTTCCTGAATTGCCGGCAGCACTCGCGGCAGGGGCCCGGCGACCAGCGCCGCGCGTGCGCCGGCCAGGCCCAGGTCCTGTTCGGCTGTGGCGCGCAGATCGCGCTGAAGCGCGGGCAGGGCATCCACCCGGGTCTTGAGGTTCAGCGCCAGCGCACACCCGCCGAACGCCTCTCCCGGCTTCCCCTCAACGTTCAAAAGTACGTTGATGAACCAGACCTTGTCAGGTTGCTCGCCGGTGACTGATTCGACGCTGAAGACCACAAACGTGGGATGGACGACCGCTTTGAGGGAAAGTTCCGTGTCGAGCTTGTCGAAACGGATGAGTATCCGGCCATCCTGCCGCCGCGCGGAGGTCGCAACATGGGATTGGCCGGATTTCCAGGCAATGGCGCACGGGGCGGAAGAGTCTGTCCTGGAGTAATTGGTGCCCGTCGCAAGATCAATGAATGCCTGGTTCCAGCCATTGGTGCCAATCACATAACGAAACAGGGAATTCTCCAGGATGATACTCTGCGAATCATCCGCGTTGCAGTTGGGTTGCGCCCCGAGCAACAGGAGCAGGCTGATTATAATATACGGGAGGCGGCGCGCATGCATGACCTCCCCATGGCACACCCCCGATGGCGCGTTGTCAAGGCGGGTATGCCGGACTGGCCCGCTCAGCCATGTGCCGACGCCGCCAGGTTCAGCGATACACGACCACCTTGCCGATCGTCACCCGGCGTCCTTTGGACCGCGAATCCGCATCCGCTCGGGTGACTATCCGCACGTGATGCAAGCCCGGCTTCAATCCGGTGCTGCGCCAGAGGTCATTGTCGTACGTGCGTTCCGGAATCCACGCGTCGGCCACCAGCTTCGCGAGTTTGCCGTCCACATAGACGTCCGCCCGGCCGCCATCCTGTCCCAGCACTCCCTGGACAGCCACGCCGG
>JBBQYD010000310.1:0-6538 GCA_038209025.1 Verrucomicrobiota bacterium
GCTCACGACGATGCTGTCGCCATCGTAGGTCGGATCGCCGACGCCAATGGTCGCGTTGGTGGTGAAGGTGATTGCTCTCGCGCCAGCCAGCGGCAGCGTTAACGCGAGGGCGGTGAGGAGACTGCGTTGGAGGTTCATAACTTTCTGGCTTTCTGATTGATGGTTGGGGAAAACGGAGTTTGGAAAATCAGTCAGCGGTTTTCAGTCGGAAAAATCGTTGCGCTTCCGTCGCGGGCACGGACAGCGTGTTTTGCGCGCCAAAGGGAGCGGGAGTGCCGGGCACCGGGAGCCAGGCGCCACCATTGAGGTTCGTGGCGGCACGAAGTTGGTAGTTGACCATGCTCAGCGGCCATGACAACGAAACGCCTGCGGAAACGGGCTGCACTTCGAGCCGGGGTTGGCCCCCTTGCACCCAGTAGAGCGCGACGATTTCTGAGGGTGACAGTTCACGTCCATAGAAACTCACCTCGTCGAGCGTCATGCTGCTGTTTTCGTTGAGGCAACGATGAACGCCGATGTATGGGCCGGCGACGGTTGGTGGGATCGGCCCGGCGCCGTTACCACCGCCCGCGATCTGGCCGTCAAGATACAGGGTGCAGTTGCCGCTGGGCTTGGTGCCGTTGTAGGTCACTGCGACGTGATGGAACTGGCCGTCGTCGGGAATGCGGTTGGTAGAGTTGATGTAGGTAATCTGCGGCAACATCCCCAGTCCGAAGACACCCGGCGGATATCCCGGCAAGGACTTGAGGACGGAAAAGATGAACGAGTAAGGCTCGGTGGCGCACAAGAGGTCGCGTTTTTCGAGGATCGTATCAATCATGTTCGGGCTGGCGAAATCGGGCTTGATCCAGGCCGCAATGGTGAGTTGATTGTTCGTGGGCTGGAAGGCCGGGGAGTTCGGGAACTGGACGGAGCTATTCGCCGAAGGCACGAACTGAAAGGCGCTGCCGACCCTGCCATTCGTGAACGTCACCCCGCCGCCGCTGGTGCCGGCGTTGGTACCCACCGAGTCCCGAAAGTTTCCCTCCGCCGACCACCATGCCGCGAGTCCGGACGGCGACGGCCCGGCATGGAGATACGCCACTTCGGTGGCGGTCAGCCCGCGGTTGTAAACACGCACATCGTCAATGCTTCCCGGGAAGGGGCAGTTCGCGTTGTCGTCCAGGCCGATGCGGAAAGAAGAGGTGGAATGCCTCACGGTGGCCGCGCCGATGACGTTGGTCACCTGCGGCACTCCGTTGAGGTAGAGCTTCACTGCATTGTGGTCGTAAGTGGCAGCGACGTGCAGCCACACGTTGGTAGGCAGTGGCGCGGGATAAGCCACCGTGGTATAGACGCCTGGCCAGGCCTGGCCATTGGTGTTGAAGGCCAGGAAAATCCAAGTGGCGTTGTAGGCGAAGCCGAACTGGTAGCCTTGGTTGTAATTCACCTGATCGTTTGCATTCCCGACCCGGTTGATGATCGAGCGCCCCGCCGCGTCACCGGCCACGTCCGCCGTCAGGTCCAGTTTCACCCACGCCTCCAGGGTGAACTGCGTCCAATCGTTCAGGTCCCCCGTCGCATCTGGGATGGCGACCGACTGATTAACGCCGTTGAATTGAAAGGTTTGTCCGAAGCGGCCCGGCCCGAATGTCGCTCCACCACCGCCGTTATGCGCCCCGGCGGAGTCAAGGTAGTTGCCTTCCGCTTGCCACCAGGCAATGAGGCCGGATGGCAGCGTATTAGTAGTCCATTGCTGGGCCTCGGCGCCGGCCAGCGGCAGCGTCAACGCGAGGGCGGTGAGGAGGAGTTGTTTCAGTTTCATAGTGGTGTTTGTGTTATGATTCGCCTGTTCAATTCAGCGAAAAATCAATTGCCGGATTTCAGGCGGAAAAACCGCTGGTTGGTGGTGGCATCCAGCATCAGAACGAAGTTGTTGCCGGTAACCGCAGGGCTGTTCGTGACCTCCGTCCAATCGGGCGTGGTCAGGCTGGGACTTTGCTCCAAGCGATAGCCGGTCGAGTTGGTGGTCCAAGCCAAACGCACTTGTGGGCCGGTAACTCCGGCGACGCTCAGCACCGGTAGTATCGAAGCTGCCGTCAGCGAGAAGTTGTCAAAGGTAACGGAAATCGCATCATCGGAACCGGCATTGTTTTGGAGAACAAAATCAATGGCGGTCAGCGGTGCGCTTCGGCTTGTGGAGTAGATCGGTGTTCCGTCGAAGTAAGCCGTGACTGTCGAACCGGTCCGGCTGATGGCAAAGGTTCCGTAATTCTTGCTGACGCCACGCAATCCTTGAACCGAGCCGCCATCCCAGACATGAACATTTATGCCGCTAAAATTATCGTAAACGGCATAGAAGATGGAGCCGTCCTGATAATAAGTGTGCAGTTCAACCTGATCCAACCCCGGTCCAGGCACGATCGCGTTGGTGAAGTCAATTTGGGTCGAGAAGTCGTTCGTGATATTGCCTCCGAAAAGCGCCAGGTTCACGCGCACGAAAACGAATTGGACTCCGCCGGGATTATGCGCCGAGGATTTGGCAAGGTGGACATTGCCTTGAGAAGCAGCCACCGAATAGAAGTTGGTGATCGTCTGAATAATGCTCCAATAGCCTGGGTTCAGACCGGTCGCAAAATCATCCGAAAAGGTTGCCGCACGACCAGTCATTGGAAGGGTGAGCGCCAGCGTCAACGCGAGGGCAGTGAGGAGAGTCTGTCTGATACGCATGATGGGTGCCTTTCTATCTTTGTTGGGGAGCCTCAGTCGAATAGCGTGAGTCCGACTCCAGTCGCCGAGTTGCCGCCGGAGGCACTGCTGTCCTCCCGGCGGCAACCGAAGCGACTGGGCTGCGGCAGTCATGGCCTACTGCACGCCGACCCGGAAGAATCGCGCCGGCGGGCTCATGGGTGCGCTGACGTTCGTCGGTCCGCCGCGACCGAGGAACGGGAGGCCCAAAGTGGACCAGTTGGTGAGCGACGCGGAGCTTTCCACCTGGTAGATCGCATTGCTCACGGTGTTCCAGTTGAGGACGGCATTGCCGGCGTCGGCCGTTATTGTCAGCGTGGGCTGGATGCCGGCTTCCACGCTCAGTTTGGGCCGCAACGACGCCGTCTCGTAGTCCGAGGAATACACGAAGAACAAGTCGCCATTGGCGCAGTAGGTTGTGTCAATGGCCAGTTGCACGCCATAGTTTGTGGCGGTGCCACTGGCCCAGTCCCGGTAGAGACTGGTGATGTCGAACGTGAGCCAGCCTTCAAACTCGACAAAGCCCGGCGAGCCGCCGCCGACAGCCGTCACGCTGCGGGAGGCGAGGGGCGTGGGCGCGACACTGGCGGGCACGGTGAGTTCGTTCCAAGGGGCCGTGACCCGGCGCAGGCTGATCGTGTAGGACTGGGCCGGCCAGGGCCAGCCCGCGCCGTTGAAGAACATCTTGCAATACACGCTGATCTCGGCGCGGGTGATCTGCTGCGTCGGCTGGCTGGCCACGGCGAATTGCAGGTAGGCGGGTTGCAGGCCCAGGTTGCAGGGACTGTTGAAGAGAAAGAGGATCGTCGAGCTGCCGTTGTCGCCGTAGGACGAGCGGTCCTTGCCCTTGCCGGCGCTGCCGTCGTCGGTGCCGTCGTTCGCTCCGCCAGAGGGTTGTAACACCGTGGAAGTGACGAACGGAACGGCCGGCTGGAGTTGGAGCGCGAGACCGCCGCTCGTGGCACCCGAAGTGTTCGTGGCGAACAAGGTTACTCCGAACGCGCCGCTGGCCAAAGGCACGCCGCTGATCAACCCGCTGGTGGTGTTCACCTGGAGTCCCGCCGGCAAGTTGGCGGCGCCGAAACTGGTCGGGCTGTTCAAGGCAGTGATCTGGTAGGAGAACGCCACGCGAACCTGGCCGGTAGCCGTCAACGGGCTGGTGATGACCGGCGGCGGAATGGGCGGCAACCCATAGACAATCGTCCCCGCATTGGCGCCGCTGACTGACTCGGTGCCCGAGTAACCGGCCCGGTCGCGAGAGTCGATGGCAATACGTCCACCGCCGCCGGCCGCGCCATGGTTACTCGGCGCGCTGCCGCCCTGGGCGCGCAGGGTTCCCGCGCCGCTCAAGGTATCGGCGCTGATCCACAGGCTGCCACCGGCGCCGCTGCCTTGGTTGGCCCCACCCATCAGGCCGTTGGCGGTCATCCACCCATCGAATTGAAGTGCCCCCATCACGGTGATTTGGATCGCGCCGCCACCGCTGCCGCCGCCATTGCCGCCGCCGCCACTGCCGAGCGTGATCGGGGCATTGCTAGAACCGTAAGTGAAGCCCCCGGGCGCGGGGGTATATCCTTGGTCGTAAGAATGCGCGCCATAGCCGCCGTGGCCGGCCCCACTGCACCAACCGCCCCCGCCTACAGAGCCGTGGCCGGTGCCGCCGCCCGCTCCGTAGCCCATGCCGTCCACGTCGAACGCGGCATTACTGGCGATTGAAGCATTGCCCAGGCAAGTCCAATGAAAGCCCGACTGCGACGGGTCATGGGTGACGACCGCATTGTTGGTCATCACCAAATTCCGGAACGTCTGCGGTGCATCCGGGTTGACGATGGCGTAGCCCGAAATCGTGAGGTCGAAAACCATGCCCGGCGGCCATTGACTGCTGTTGAGACGCGTCAGACCCGCGTTGGTGCCGTTGTCCACGAGGACCAGGGCGCAGGCATTCGCCTCCAGCTTGGTGTAGATCGTGCCCGCGCCACCATTTTGAAAACCTCGCCCGCCGGTGGCGGCGATAACTCCGGAATGAGTGTTCTGCGTGACATGGAGCGCGATGCGTCCGCCGCCGCCAGCGCCGCCGCCTTGGGTCACACCACCGGGACCCCCGCGCGCGGCAATCAAACCACCGCCGGTCAAAGTCCCCGTGTTAATCCACAAGCTTCCGCCCGCACCGGCACCGTGCTGCAAGCAACAATCGCTCGGTGCCAAACCGTCTGCCGTGATGGTTCCATCTACCCGCAGGCTGCCACCCACATTCAAGAACACCGCACCGCCACCCGTGCCACCACCCGTGCTGCCGCCGCCGCTGCCCCATTGGGTGGGAGTTACTATCGAGTCATACGCGCCGCCTCCGGGTGCCGGTATGTAGCCTGCGTTGTAGGAATGGCCGCCCACGCCGCCGTGGCCCGCGCCGCTGCCCCAACCGCCACCGCCCACTAAGCCGGCACCGGGGCCGGTGCCCGTTCCGTAACCCAGACCGTTCACGTCCAGCTTGCCACCCGTTTCTATGCCGAAATCACCCAGCACCGTCACACTGAGGTTGCTCGATCCGGCCGGACAGGAGAGCACGGCATTGGATTGCACCAGCAACGCGCTGTTAGTCATCGGCGTGAGCGCACTGACCTGGCTGCCGCGGGCGATTACCAGCGAAAAGGCTTCCGGCGTGGTCAACGGTGTCCACGCACCGACATTCGCGCCGTTGTCCACCAGCACATGCCCCAGCGACTCAGCGGCAGACTTGGTGTAAAGCGTGCCCGCGCCGCCGTTTTGAAAGCCCGGCCCGCCGGCGGCACTGATAATTCCGGAAAAAGTGTTCTGCGTGAAATACAGCGCGATGCGTCCGCCGCCACCTCCACCACCGCCTTGGGTCACACCGCCGTTGCCCCCCAAGCACTGAAATCAAACCACCGCCGGTCAAAGTCGCCGCGTTGATCCATAAGCTCCCGCCCGCACCGGCTCCGTGCTGCGGATTGCCCGGGGCCGAACCATCGGCGGCCAGCGTGCCATCCACGCGCAGACTGCCAGCCACATTCAACACCGCCGCGCCCCCACCGTTACCACCGGAGGGGCTGCCGCCGCCGCTACCCCATTGACTGGGCACCATGATCGAGTCATACCCGCCGCCGCCGGGTGCCGGGTTATATCCTTGGTCGTTTGAATACCCGCCCACGCCGCCGTGGCCACCGCCGCTGCCCCAACCGCCACCGCCCACTAAGCCGGCACCGGGGCCGGTGCCCGTTCCGTAACCCAGACCGTTCACGTCCAGCTTGCCACCCGCGTCAATGCCGAGATTACCCAATACGACCAGCGTTAGATTACTGGCACCGGAGGCGCCGGCGAGCACGCCATTGGTTTGGATAAGCAAGGCGCTATTCGTCAGCGGTCCGAGCGCGCGAACCTTGGCTTGATTGGCGATGATCAATTCGAAGGCTTCCGGCGTGGTCAGCGGCGTCCACTCACCACTGGCACCGCCATTATCCACCCGCACATGGCCCGACGATTCGGACGAAGACTTGGTGTAAATCGTGCCCGCGCCGGCGTTTTGGTAACCCAGCCCGCCCACGGCACTCATCGTTCCCGCAAAATTGTGCTGGGTGAAATAGAGCGCAATGCGCCCGCCCCCGCCCCCGCCACCACCGCCGGTAACTCCACCCGCACCCCCGCGGGCCGTGATCCCTCCGCTACCCGCAAGGGTTCCGGCGGTCAGCCACACACTGCCGCCCGCGCCGCCGCCCTGCTGGTCATAAACTTGGCCGGGACTTCCGTCCGCGGTGAGCCAACCATCCATGCGCAGAACACCTGCCACATTCAGGGC
>JBBQYD010000311.1:0-6527 GCA_038209025.1 Verrucomicrobiota bacterium
CAGGACGTCGTCGGCGATGCCCCAGATGAAGGAGACGATTTTGTTATGGGTGGCTTGATCCATTATCGGTTTGGGAATGAAGGACTGCTGGTGGCGGCAGATGTGGGGGCGGCGGCTGGAATGGAGCGAGAGCCTGGCGCCCGGGGTGGCGCCCGGGCGTGAATAGCCCCTGAAGGGACACTTGGCCGACCATAAACTGTATGCGTGTGCCGCCCATGACGTAAAGTCGCGCAATGATGCGCCGAAGTTGCGGGGGTTGCACGAAAAAACGCTGCAGGGGGCTGCCGCCGACAGGGAGAATCCGAAATAAAAATCGCCGCTGATTCAGAACACCGTCAAAGGCGGCACAGCCCCCCGCCTGCCTGAGCAGTTTACGATGAACGATTCGAACCCGCGGACCTTGACAAAACTTCGTTCGAAAATAGGTTATTAGGTATTTTTGAAAGTGATGTGCAGTATGAGTAACGGGACTGGTCTTTTGCGGAAATCCAAGAAACGAAAGCTTGTGCGGGGGCGGGCAAAGCCCCCTAAAAAGACCCCCCCAGGAACTCGCGCCAGGAGAGATCCCGAATGGTTAGCGGGCTGCTGCGGACCCGTGTTCCGATGCTTTGTGGCCCGGTCCGATTAGGCGCAACCACTTTTCCCCGAACAGGAGTCCGCTACCTCCGGCGGGCCTTGGCAGCCGAAGAGCCGATGGCCTTTGATGAGATCAACGATCTGGGGCGGTACCATTCCTTCCCAGGCCGCATCGCCAGACTGGATCTTGTCCAGGACATCGAGTCGGCGGATGGGAAGCAGGCTCGGGTTATAAGTTCGCACGGGCTGAATGGAACCGTTTTCGAGGCAGTGGGCATACAGATGCCGCAGGTGGGGCGCGACCGGGAAGTTCTCCGCCGTAACCATTTCTCCGGTAGTCAGCTCCAGGTGGGGGTACACATAAAGATGGGTGGGGTTCTTGAATAGTTGTCCCAGCCCCCCCAACAGCCCGCCTTCGCTCTCATTGTAGAAGCTTTCGTTGAAAATCTCCTTCAGCGCCGTGGCGCCGAGCGCCAATCCCAAGGGCTTGTTCGTATAACGTGAGAGATACGAGGCCAGGCGATGAAACCGCCGAAAGTTCGAGATGAGCACAGTCTTCCCAAGGGCGCTCAAGGTGTCAGCCCGCTGCAGAAAATCCAAGGCATCGATGATGTCGCCGGTGGTGAGGTGCCGGAGGGTCATTTCCATGAGTACCATCGGCTGCTCGCCCTTGAGTTCGGGTTCGGCAAGGAACTGTTCCAAGCCTTTCTCGAGCACGTCCAGGGTGGCCCTGGTGACTGGGCGAAAGCTGCCGCGTTGCACCAGGACAGGCTTTTTGTAGAGCACTTCCGCCCATTGGACCGCTTCGCCCTGGGCGGTGAACATGGCAGCTTCCGTGAGGCCCTGTTTCACCAGGGCCAGGGCCATCAACCGATTATCCACCCCGGTAAATGCCGGCCCGCTGAACCGGATCATATCCACCTCCACCCGTTCCCAGGTGAGGTTGTCGAGGAGGGATTTGATCAGTATTTCCGGCTCTCTATGAAAGTAAAACGTGCCATAAATGAGGTTCACGCCGATGACTCCGAGCGCTTCCTGCTGGCGCACGCTTTCCCGGTCGAGCATTCGCACATGAATCAGAATGTCTGAGGGTTCGGACCCGGGTTGATACTGGAAGCGGATGCCCATCCAACCGTCGCCCGATTCCTTGCGGGTCGCCACCGTATTGGCAAACGCGAAAAAAGCCGTTTTGGCGCCGCGCGTCTGCTCAAGACGCTCCAGCATCAGGGAATACTCGTGATCGAGCATGGCGCATAGACGACGACGGCTCACGTACCGGTCGGTCGGGCCGTAAATGGCGTCGCTGACCGACATGTCGTAGGCGGAGATGGTCTTGGCCACCGTGCCTGCGGCGCCGCCGACCCGGAAAAACCAGCGGGCCACCTCCTGGCCGGCGCCAATTTCGGCAAAGGTGCCGTAACGGTTGGCGTCCACGTTAATACGCAAGGCCTTCTGACTTGTGTCCAGCATAGTGTTCACCATAGCCCAAGACCATTCTTGGTGCGAATGGCCGGAGAAGCGAGCCTGATTCAACTGGTGAGAATTGCCCGGGAAAACGGGCGGCGGACCCGTGCGGCGACCTGCCTGCCAGCGGGAGTGCGGATGCCCGGAGAGATTTCTCCGGGGCACAAGGGTTTCCTACCTGAGGTAATCCATCAGCGACTGCCCCATCAGCTTCGCACCGCTTTGGAGCGCCGCTTGGAAGGCGGTCTGCGTTTCGTTAAGGCGCACAAGTGTGGAGGCCAGGTCCGCGCCCGCCAGTTCGGTGACGCTTCGCCCGGCGCTGGCCACTTGATCGGCCTCGCTGGAGCTGGCCGTTTCCAGCCGGGCTTGCAGCACGCCCACGCCGGCGATGCGTGAAAGAAGATTCTCCTCGTCCCGCTGCAAGGCCGGACGATCGGTCGAGGCGATCGCGCCAGTGTTACCCGCCAGCAAATGCTCCTGCAGTGATACCAGGTGCGCAAAAAAGTCCGCTCCCGAAGTTGTGTCGGTAATGAGCCCGCCTGGCCCGGCGCCAGAATTGCCGGCTCCCGGGACTGACCCGTTGACTCGGGTATTCGCGCCGATTTCCACCTCGCGCACCGCGGTGTTGCCCTGGTAAGTCACCGCGGAGACCCGCCCGTCGGGTCCGGCGGTCGTGGCGAACGGAGCGGCATCCGATCGGGTGCCGCCGAAGAGGAATTCACCATTGTACCGGGCGTTGGCGAACTGCACACCCTGCTTGATCAGTTCGGCCAGTTCGAGACCGTAGGTGCGGAGTTCCTCGGGGGATTTCGTGCCATCGGCGAGGACGGCAATTTCCTGGGCGCGGTCCGAGATTTTTTTCAAACCGCGCATGGCGCCGTAAGCCGCGGTGGAGCTTTCGTCGAGGGTTGTGATATTCCGCTGGTACTGGGTGCGGGAACGAATGTCCGTCTGCAAGTTCAACACCTGGTTCATCGCGGCGGGATCGTCCTCGGGCAAGGTGACACGCTGGCCGGTGGCAACCTGGGTTTGGAGCGCGCCCTGGCGGCTGGCAAGCTGTTGGAGCTGGCGCACGATGGAATCGGGAAAGGTGTTGGCGGCTACGCGCATGGCTGGAGTCTCCTATCGCTTGAGGTTGATGATTTCCTGGAGCATTTCACTGATGGTCGCGACGAGGCGGGCGGAGGCCTCGAAAGCTTTCTGATATTTCACGAGGTCGGTCATTTCCTCGTCAATGGAAACGCCGCTGATGGAGTCGCGCTGGCGTCCGAGCATGTTGGAGAGCAACTCCTGGCTGCCGGCGGAATCTTTGGCGGAAGCCAGCGCCCGGCCGAGGTTGTTGACCGTCTGCCCGAATTGTTGGTTGAAGGACATGCCGCCGAGGGCGGGTTGCGGTTCGGTTCCGGCAGCCGCCAGAGCCAGGGCCACCTGGTTGTCGCCGGTCGCGCCGGCCACTCCCGCAGCCTGCACTCGCCGGGGGTCCCCCGCCAGCACCGGGTTCACCGCAATGTTGGAGGCGTTCGAGCCGACGAATAAATCCGCTCCCGTCTGGCCTTGGAGATCGTAACCGGCACGGTGAATCTGGTTCACACCGGTGATCAGCGAGCCGGCCAGGGTGTTCAAATCAGAGCGCAACGCAGCCAGGTCGCCGTCCCGGGTGGCGATGATACCCTGCGCGTGGCCGGACGTCAGAGTCAGGGCGCTGCCACCGGCGGTTTGAACCAGCAGACGCCCGTTCCCGGGATCGACGGTTCGCAGGGTGTCGGTGAGGTTCTGGCCTTCAACCAGGAGGTTGCCAGAAACCGAAATGCTGACGGTGCCGTTGGTGTCCGCGGCGGTGTCGATATTCACCAGCTTTGCCAACTCCTCGATCTTCTGCTGGCGCGTGTCGCGCAAATCATTGGCGGTGCCGCCGCCGGAGATTTCCGCACTGCTAACCTGGCGGTTGAGGTCAGCGATGGACTTAAGCAGAGCGTTGGCCGAATCGATATCTGATTTCAGCGAGCTGTTGAGATTCTGATCCAGCGTGTTCAACCGGGCGTCGACCTGATTAAAGCGGGTGGCAAGTTGCTCGGCGGCCGCGATGAGCGCCTGCCGCTCTGGAAGGGACGCGGGTGCGGTGGCCAGGCCCTGGAACGTGCTGAACAGGCCGCTCAAGCTGGACGAGAGGCTGGAGCCCGTGCTGCCGGTGGCACTCGTGCCGTCCAACTGCTCGCCCAAAGCGGTTTGCGCGTCGCGCAAGGCCTGCTCCTGCGCGTCGAGGAACCCCGTCACGCCCGTCTCGCCCTGGATTTGGCGGTCAAGCAACGCATCGCGGACCTGCTGAATCGCCACGCTTTCGACGCCGGTGCCCTGGGCACCGATGCCGGTGAGCAGGGCGTTGCTGGATTGCAGGACCAGGCGCTGGCGGGCATACGCCGGATTGTTGACATTTGCCAGGTTCTGGCCCGCCACTTCGACTCCCTGCCGCTGCGTTTGCAGCGCCCGGGCTCCGAGATCCAATGCTCCAAATAGACCTAGCATAAAGTTTTTCCTAGCCGACGGCTTCGTAGAGGGAACCGCCGAAGGCCTCCGCGCCCAGCGTGCCCGCGCAATTATAAACGGGCGGTGAAACCGCGCACAACGAACCAATGAACTGCTGCATCAGTTCGACCGAACGCCTGAGCAACAGGTGGTTTTGCCGCGCCCGGCTTTGCACCCGAAGCAGCAACTGATTATTCTCCTCAACCAGGGCGCCGACCAGCGGCCGGTAATCTGGAGGAAGGCAGGGCAGCAGTTCCGCGATGGTGGCAGCTTCGGGCCGGCCAAGGGCGCGGGCCAGGGAGCGCTGGAGCGCTTCCCGCTCGCTCCGGGCTTCGGCCATGACGGTTCCTTGCGTGTCGATGGCGGAGACGGAATCCCACACTCCCGCGGTGCGGCGGTGGGCGACCTGTTCCTGCTGGTGGTCCAGGAGGGCCAGCATCTCGCCATATTGCTGCAATTCTTTGCGCAGGCTCTCTATCAGGCGTTGCAGAGTTGGAATCATAATCGAGGCTTCATGGATCAAGGGACGCATTTGGCTGGCCGGGTGATAGGTGGGCTTTTTCGAGCTGCTTTTGGATGGTAGTGCCCAAACCCAGGCAGCCCGATTGGGAAATGCTTTCAGCCAGTTGGTTGGTGATCAAATCCCGGTAAATGCCGGCGCTGGCCGAATTCGCTTCCGGGTTGGAATTGAACAGCGGCTTCTGGGCGCTTTCGAGAATCTGACGGAGGAGGATGGCTTCGAACCCGCGGCTCAGCTCCGCGATGCGGGTTGGGGAGTCGGCGCTGCCGCGACTGGCAATCAGTTCCGGGGACATCGCCGTGGCGGGCAGGTTTTGCGGGGTGGAGATTTTCATGCTAGCGAATGACCAATTCGGCCTGCAACGCGCCGGCCTGTTTCATGGCTTGAAAGATCGCCATCATATCCCGCGGGGTAACCCCCAGCGAGTTGAGAGCGGAGGCGACCTTTTCCACCGTGGGCATCTCGGGCAGCGGGATGATGCGGCCCTTGGTTTCAACCACGTCGGTGGTGGTGCGCGGAGTGACCACCGTGTCGCCCTGGCGGCTGAAGGGTTTCGGTTGCGAAACGTCAAGATCGGAGGCGATGCTGATGGTCAGGTTGCCTTGTGACACCGCGCAATTGGATATCTGGATTCGGCTGGTGGCCACGATCGTCCCGGTGCGCTCGTTAATGACAATGCGGGCGGGGGCGTCCGGCGTGACTTCCAGGGACTCCAGGCGGGCAATGAAGTCAATGGGCATGGCTTCCGCTCCGGCAGGCAGCCGCACCTTGACGGAAGTGGCATCCAGCGCGCGCGCGGCATCCGGGAATGCCTGGTTGATGGCCGCGGCCATGCGGGCGGTTGACGTGAACCCCGGTTCTCTCAAAAGCAGTTCCACCGAGTTGTCGGAAACGATGGTGGCAGGAATCTCGCGCTCAACAATGGCGCCGCCAATGATCGTGGCCACCGTGGGATGATTCTTGGTGACCGAAGCGCCCCCGCCTCCGCCCGTGCCGCCCGTGAAGCCGCCCACCGCTATCGGCCCCTGGGCCACGGCGTAAACCTTGTTGTCCGCGCCCAGCAGCGGCGTCTGCAACAACACGCCGCCTTGCAGGCTTTTGGCGTCGCCAAGCGAAGCCACCTGGACATCCAGGCGCGCGCCGTTTTTCACAAACGCGGGAATGTCGGCGGTGATGATGACGACCCCGACGTTCTTGGAGGAGAGCGTCGCCGCCGGGACGGAGATGCCGTGGCGTTGCAGCAGGTTGGCCACCGTTTGCTTGGTGTACACCGGGTCCTTATCGCCATCGCCCGCCAGGCCGGCCACCAGGCCGTAACCGATCAACTGGTTGTCGCGTGCGCCGGACACCACGGCGAGGTCCCGGATGCGGACACCGCCCGACATGGTCTCGGTGAGCAGCGCCAGCGCGGTGAGAATAGCGAAGAAATGCGCTTTCATTAGAA
>JBBQYD010000312.1:0-6527 GCA_038209025.1 Verrucomicrobiota bacterium
GTCGCAATAATCCGGGCAGGCCTGCAAACCGTTGCGCAGCAGGAAGCCTTTGGATGGACACTCATGCATGTCTATGCGAAACACGCTGTCACCCATGCTGGTGTGATAGCCGGCGCCCTCATGGTTCAGCGTGTGGCCCCAGTAAGCGGCCATCCCGTCGAACCCCTGCGCCTCAATCAATTCCGAGGCATGGCGCTGTGAGTCTTGATGGATGGCTTCATCCCAATACTCTCTCACGAGCGCCTCGCCGCCTTGATTGCGCAACCATTCGAACGTCCAATCGTAATGCCCGCAGAAATCGTACACCCCTATCATGCGACCTCCCGAATCTCTTCCAATTTCTGTTCTGGAAGGTCTTCGCCGCGGTGCAGAAAGGTCTGGCGGCAGGATCCGGCGCCACCCTGCACCCGCACCGTAAACGCCGCGGGCGCGGCCATGCTTTCGGAAACGAAATAGCAATGCTGGCAATAGCACGGAATGATCTCGCGGGAACCGGCACGCAGGTGCTTGATCGCGGGGCAAATCCGCACCTCCAGCACGACCTTCTCCCCGGCGCAAGTGACCTCGACCTGAGCATCGGGTTCCGCCGCAAAGAACGCCCGCCAATAAGCCGCCACCGCAGGCAGGCCTCCCGCTTTCCAGGCAGCGCTCACCGGTGCATAGTAGTTCCCCCCAAGTTCCTGCCAGTAACGGCGCAGAGCTTCGGAGCCAAACCGCCGCAGAATGAAGCGAAACGTGGCGTTGATGGCGAAGTAGAAATCGGCGGCCCCGATGGTTTTGATGTCGGTGTAGGGCAACGGGGAAGGAACGGGCTTGGATCGTTGGCCGCCGCCCGAAGGTGGGGATTGCGGTTCGCTTCCTGGTGGAGTGGCTGCCTGCCGGGATTCAGGAGAGTTCATATTCTCAGCTCGTGGTGGCGCATGGCCGAGCCATTGTTGGTAGCGCCGTTCATATTCCTCAACTTGTTTGATTTCCGGATCGAACCATACCCCGCCAGGGCAAGGAAGGGGTTCCACAGTGGGGCAAGCCAGCATGGCCGCTCCCAGCAAAATGTCACCCGTCCCCCGGCTTGCCGGGCGGTTGAGGATGTTCGCCAGCAACCGCAGCCAGGCATCACTTGCACTACCACCGCCGATGACAGTCACTGCCCGGCCATTCTCCGGCTGGGTCATCGGCTCCACCAACTGGCGCATTGAAAACGCAATGCCCTCCAGAACCGCCCGGGCCCGTGCGGGGGTGTCGGACGAGCCCTGCCAGGCATCGGGGGAACGCATTCGCTGCGGATAGAAATAAGCCCCGCCACCCAGCCCGGCGGACGCCAGCTCAAGAAAGCCAGCCTCATCTCCAGGACAGAGTTCTGAGACCGCCCAGTCCAGCGCGGCGCAGCCCTCGTCGCGGGTCAGCAGTTCGTAAAAGCCTCCGCCTCCGAACGGCCCCCAGCAGCCGCCGGCCTGAAAAGGTCCTGGGCTCTCGCCCGCAAAACGATAGGCCACCAGGGCCGTGCCCAGGGTGAGCACCAGCCCTTTGGTCCGTGCGCCGTTTGCATAAGCGCCGGCGGTTTGGTCATTACCCGCAAAAACCACGGTGAGTTCGGGAGCCAGGCTGAGTTCAGCGCACGGCCGTTGGGCTTGAAGCACCGATCCCGGCTGGACCACCTGCCCGAAACCCTCTCTTGGCCAGCCGCTGGCCCGGATCGCTTCATCCCACCAATCACCCCGAACGAGGGAATACAGCCCGCTCATGGCAGCCAGGTTCGCGTCCTCGCCATGCAAACCCGCCAGGCGGAACGCCAGAAAGGAGGGTAAGGTCATTATTCGGATGCCAACTCTTTTGGCCGGCGGCATTCGCCGGGCAAGCCACAACAACTTGGAAATCTGCAATTGCGGCACCGGGGCGGCAAAGCTGCAATGGCGATGGAACTCGCGCAGGGTTTTTTCCAGTTCGAAGGCCTCCTCATGCGCTCGTTTGTCGGCCCAACTCAGGAACGGAATCACGGGGGCACCCGCACGGCTTGCCAGGGTGAATGTCTGGGCCTGGCTGGCCAGCGAAATGGTTCTAATATGCCGTGGTTCAACCTGGGCCTCGGCACAGGCGCGGCGTATCAACGATACCGTATTCCGCCAAAGTTGTTCGGGGTCGAACTCAACCACCTCGTTGTCTCTTTTCGTGTAGGCAACGGGCCACGAGCAGGAGGAAAGCCGCCTCAGGTTGCCATCGAAAATCGCAACCTTGTGGTTTGTGGAACCGCAATCAATGGCCAGGATCATTCGAGAGGGTTTTCAGGAGACCGCCAGCCGCATCGACCAACCGCTGGCCAGACTCGGGTGCAAAGAGCGCAAAGGCGGCCTCGTAACTCAACTGGTTCCCCGCCTCGGGAGTGACTATGTAACCCTGCAACTCGCCATTGGCGAGGCTGATGACAAAACTTCTTCCGGGCGCGGAACGCTTTATTTGCAGGCTATACTCCACAAACTGCTCGCCCGGCAAGCCAATCAAATAAGCATCACCCATGCGGAAGGCCTGCACTTCGGCATCTCGGTACCGCTCCTGCAGGCTGGCAATTTCACCGCGGACCTGCGCCCGGGCCAGCGTGAGGCTCTCTTCGCAGCCAAAAACGACACACTCAGCCGTGCGCACCGGTCCGTGGGGCGCGCCTTCACGCTTCAGCTTCTCGAAATGCTGCCGGGCAGCGTCGAGCGATCGTTGCGCGTTCTCAACGGTCGGGAAGCGGTTGGGCAGGAGCGGGGCAAGAGTGTGGGAAATTGAGAGCGGGACGTCTTTCTTGAAATCGGCATCGCGGAGGGTGCGGAGGCTTGCGGCAACCAGGCCGCCCAACCGGCGGCCCAGGCGTTCGGCCTCGGCAAATGTTTGACCACTAACGTGATAACGAGGGCTAAGATTCCCGCACGGAGCAAGGTGATAAATGGTTGTCAGGCCGGGGAAGGCTTCGCTGAGGTGCTGGCGGGCGGCATGGGGAAAATCGGCGGAAACCAGCGTTGAATCCTCGTGCAGGACCGTTGGGTGCATGCCGTAGATGAGGTCGAGGGCCAGAAGGCGGCCTGCCGACCGGATCACGATAAGACCCGCCTCAGGATCGAACGGGCCGTCCGGGGACAACCGGTTGGAGCCAACACCGGAAATTTGCGCGGCGGTGATGGCCAATTCCGCGGGCCGGGGATTCCGGCAAGCGGCGGTGCCCGCCTCGATGATCCCGGCATGGAGCAGTTCCATATATTCCGGATCGGGATCGGGAACGACCGGGTCGGCCGCCCAGGCCAGCATGCCGGCCGTGACCGGGGCCGAGTGGGTGTGCGTGGCGCTGATGAGGATGTTCCCGGGCGGAATCCCGCCGGCGTCAGCAATCGCCATCCGGCAGGTATTCACCGATTCACGTGACACAAAAAGCACGTCCACGGATATCAACAGCAAGGGCGTCTGGCCGTCTGAAAGAAAGAGCGCCGAGGCCAGCAAGGGATCGTGCAGACCGGTGGAAGTGCGCGGCACGTGCGGATACCCGACCAGGAAAAGGGGTTTGCGCGGGCTGATATCCCGCACGGCCACACCAGCCTGCAAGCTCATGGTATCCCTCCCCCGCCGAGGCATGCCGCAAAGAGCGTCATACTGTCACACTTTCACCACCAGACTTCCGGCCTGCGACTCCAGGGCGGCCGTAAACAGACGGTGGCTCAGGTTGGTTTCCGCAGGCGTAACGCAAGCAGCGAATTTCTTCAGGGGGTGGCCCGTGACCAGTTCATGGACGAAAGCCGCCCACATTTGGATGATCGAGTCGGTGAACCCAAACTCAAAGATGCCGCCGGTGATGGATTTGAAAGCCGGGGTGTACCCCGCCTGTATTGTCCGAAATGCCTGTTCGCTCCCGTCGAATTCCAATTCCTCAAGCACATTGGGATTGGCGCTCGACCAGCGGGCGGAACAGCGACTGCCGAGCACTTCAGTGAACCAGGTGTTTTTCTGCCCCGGGGCAATCCGGTGGGTTTTGATGGTCAGCGGAAAGGTTTCGCCGCCCTGCTCGCTCCTGGCGTCGCACAATAGAATGGCGTTGTCCCACGTTTTGCAGGCCACCCTGCCGCCTTTGCCGTCGGGCCGTGTGGGAACGATTTTCGACAGAATGGCACGCACATTGACGGGGTTCCAACCAGCCCGGAACGGCACATGACAGGCATGAATGCCCAAATCACCCATGCACCCGTATTCGCCATTAAACTCGATCATTCGCTTCCAGTTGATTGGTTTATCCGGATCGAGATCACTCGAGTGGAGGAAGCCGGTGTTCACCTCGATGATCCGGCCGAACGCCTGCCGCTCGATGGAATCGCATAGCCGCTGCATGGCCGGGAAGAACGGCGATTCGGAGGAGCACCGCACCAACACCCCGGGATGCTCGGCGGCACACTTCAGAATAGCCTGGTTGGCCGGGAGATCGATGCCGAACGGTTTCTCGCCCATCAAGTGCTTGCCCGCGCGGATCGCGGCGCAATAAATCTCCTGGTGGAGATGATGAGGCACCGCCACATAGACTGCCTCCACGGAAGGGTTGGCGAGGAGTTCGAGATAGTTGTCAGTGAACTGGGCAACGGAAGGAATATGGTCGCGGTACCAGGAGTGTATCTGGGGGTTCTTGTCGCAAAGCGCGACGATTTCCGGGCGGGCGGGCATATCGAGCAGGTGCCCCCAGCGCGCGGCCGCGCTGGCGAATTCACGTCCCATCAACCCGCCGCCGATGATTCCAAAACGCACAGTTTTCATGAATGACCAAGTTCCTTTGCGGTCTCGCCAATGGCTTCGTCGATGATGTCAAGCCCCCGGAGCAAGGCCTCGTCCTCCATGATGACGGGCGGGCTCATGCGCAGGATGTGACCCGCCGGAATCCAGGCGAGGCCTTTGCGAAACGCTTTTTGGTACACCCGTTTGCCCGCCTCATCGAAGGGTTCCTTGGTGCCCCGGTCCTTGACTAATTCCACGCCCATCAGGCAGCCCTTGGCGCGGACATCCCCAATAATCCGGTGCTCGGCTTTCATTCTTTCCAGACGTTGCATGGCAAGGTGGCCAAGGTGCGTGGAACGTTCGAGCAGGTTTTCCTCCTGGATGACCTCGGTGGACGCGAGGGCGGCGGCGCAGGCCATGGGATTGCCGCCATAACTGCTGGAAGCGCTGATCGCCTCGAACGATTCTTTCAAGTGCTCACGCACGGCCACGCAAGTCACCGGGAACCCGTTGCCAAAGCCCTTGCCGATGCTGACGACGTCCGGCACGACATTCCAGTGCTCCATGCAAAGCCATTTGCCGGTGCGCGCCCAACTGGTCAGGACTTCGTCAGCCATCAGGAGGATTTTGCGGTCGTCGCACAGCTTGCGCAACTTCGGAAAGAAATCATCGGGCGGCATGACGGACCCGCCCCAGCCCTGGATGGGCTCGAGGACAAAACCGGCCACGGCGTTCACAGTGGCGCGATCCAGGTACTCGGCGTAAAAGGCGATGTATTTGTCCGTATCGATCGTGCCATCGGGCTTTGTCCAATGGGGACGATAGGGGTTGGGCCGGGGCAGCAGGTGCATGCCCGGAGCGCGCACCGCGCCATAAACCGGGGACCGGATTTCCGCGAGGGAGACGGCGCCGTAGGTTTTGCCGTGAAAATCATAGAAACAGCTCATCAGCTCGTGGTGTTTCGAACCGGCGCGGAGCACCCGCATGCCGGCCTCCACCGCGGCGGTGCCGCAATCATAGAACTGGAATCCGCTGAGATCGCCGGGCAGCACCTCAGCCAGCTTCTCGCACAGGCGCGTTTTGATTTCGGTGGTGAAATCGTGGGCGTTCATCAACTGCCCCGCGTACCTGGCGACGGCCTCGCTGACCTTGGGGTGGCAATGACCCAGCGTGGTCACATAAATGCCGGAAGAGAAATCCAGGTACGTGTTGCCGTCCACGTCCCGCAGGGTGCAACCCGAGCCGGATTCGAAGGCGACGGGAAACAGCTTCACCTGGCTGCTGAGCCCCTTGAAATAGCGCGTGCAACGGGCGTGCATGGCCTGCGACTTGGGACCCGGCGGCGTCACCAGCACCCGCGGCACCTGGGTCAAATCCACGTGGGCCCAATTCTCCTCAATCAGTTCGTTCATATCTGTTTTTACTCCTAATCCTGTTCTTGCTCCCGCTCGTTCCGCCACCCTTCCCCGTTTAATATCCGATTTCCTCCCGCGATTCAATGTCCCCGGCCGCGCTTTCGGTGACCCAAACATCCGTGCGCAATGTTTGCAGGATGGATTCAGGGACGCGCGGAGTGACGGGTCCGTGCAACACGAGCCGGGTAGTCAGGCGCTGCCATGAGATTGGGGAACCGCCGACCGAGATCGCATGCAGATCAATGCGGTGCTTTGCGGCGATGACCTGGGCGGGGCCGATGGTGAAGGCTTTGGGTGGCACGCTGGCCAGGTCGCCGCTCATGCCGAAGCTGCCGTGCAGCGAATTCTGGGCCAGGGTGTAGGGACTCAAGGTGCAGATGCGCGGCA
>JBBQYD010000313.1:0-6521 GCA_038209025.1 Verrucomicrobiota bacterium
GCAGCGGGTTTCCATCGCGCGGGCGCTGGCTAACCAGCCCGCCTTGGTGCTCTTGGACGAGCCGACGGGGGATCTCGACAGCGCCACGGGGGAGGAAATCACCGCTTTGCTGCGGGATCTGAACGTGCGCGAGCAGGTCACTCTCCTCATCGCCACGCACGATGCCTCCATCGCGGCGAAAAGCACGCGCATTGTCCGGCTCCGCGACGGTCGCATCGAGAGCGATGCGCAGACGCCATGATCGCCTCGCTGCGATACGTCGGGCGCAATCTCGGCCGCCGCCGCACTCGTACGCTGCTGGGCGCGCTCGGCATTTTTCTCACGCTGGCTCTGCTCACGGCCATCCAGATCGGTATTGATTCCGTTTCGGTTTCCTACACGGATCTGGTGGCTTTGCAGGCCGGGAAGGCGGATCTCATTATCACTTTGCGGGACAGCCATTGGCTGCGACCGGAACCGTTCGCACCGGCGGCAGTCGAGGCCAAGCTGAAGGGAGATTTGCCCCTCCGCGGCCTTGCGCCGCGGTTGATGGGAATGGTCCAGGTAGCCGCGGGCAGCAGGCAGATTCACGCGGTTCTCATCGGCCTGAATGCTGCCAAGGAACGGGAGCTTGATGTCAGCGGACTTTCCCCCGAGCCGCTCCTTACAGAGGGCGTCTGTGGAATATCACGCTCGCTTGCCACCCGGCTAAAGACGGACCAAGGAAGCGAGCTGACCATCAGCTCCGACCTGGCAGGCTACCCGCTGGCGGCGCGGGCAGGAACCATCATCGATCGGCAACTCATCCTGCCCCAGGAGGTAAAGGATTTCATCGTGGTCAACGAGAAGGCGGCGCGGTCGTTGCTGGCCGAACCGGAGCGCGTGCATGCGCTGGCCGGCGTCTTTCGTGATCCCGGCTCCTACTACGACGCGCGCGATCTGCACGCGAGCGTGTTGCGTCTGAAACAAGCCGGCCAGAGCATCGCCGCCGAACTCGGCATGAGTTACGACGTCCGGCTGCCGAAGGCGGCGGCCATCTCGACGTTTCAGCATTTCACCTCGCCGGTGCGGGCGATCTTCGGCGTGTTTGCGGCGCTCGCCCTTGCTGTGACCGGACTGCTGATCTACTCGGTCATCTCGGTGGCAGTCGAGGAACGCATCCACGAATACGCCATCTTGCGGACGCTGGGCGCAAAACGACGCGACATCTTCAGCCTGATCCTGAGTGAGTCGGCCTTCCTTTGCGCGCTGGGAGTGATTCCTGGCACGCTGGCCGGCGTGCTGGCCGCCCGCGGAATTCTTGCAATGGTGGCGATGGCAATGCATGCGGAGGGCGGGGTGATCGCATTGGCGATTTCGCCGGCGACTCTCGGGTGGACGCTGGCCGCTGGGGTGGCGCTCTCTCTCGGCAGCACGCTGGTGCCGGCCTTCAAAGCCAGCCGCTGGCCCATAGTGGATGCCCTCGATCCTCTTCGGCGTGGTCAAATCCAGCCTGAGACGCGCCCGGAAAACGGTGCCCACCGCCCGTTGCTGCTGGGCGGGCTCGCCCTGTCCGTTCTGTCCGTGGTGGTCCTCTTCGTCCTGCCGGCGGCGTTTCTCTCCGGCAACCCCTCGCTCATCGGGACCGTGGTCCTGACGTTGCTGCTGGCGACCTTGTTGGGGTTCACGCTGCTGGCGGTGGGCGTTCTGCCCGTCATCGAGTGGTGCGTCATGGCGGTCGTTGGCCGGGCGTTCGGTCCCTCCGCGGAGCTGGCGCGGCGAAACCTGGTGCGTCACCGGCGGAGGAATACCACGACGGCGCTGATGTTCATTCTTTCGATTTCGCTGGTGATCTTCGTCGCCAGCCTGGTGGTCCTGTCCAGCCGCACCGCCATGAATCTGGTGGAGCACTTCAATGGCGCCGATCTCCGTATCCAGTCGGACTCTGCCTCGGGCGAGGATGCCGTGGGCCAACTGGCGCAAGTGGAGGGGGTCGAGCACGTGGCGGAAGCACAGTTTCTACGAAGCCGCTCGCAGCAAGGCGTGGCCTACGACGTGGTTCTCAGCGACCTGGTCGGGATGAAACACCTTTGGATCGTGCCTTTCGGCGTGGACGCGAACATCGAAAAAGCGCTCTACACGAATCGGATTCAATACGCCGAAGGCGGGCCTGCCGCCCTCACGAAACTGGCGACCTACCAGCTTCCGCAGAAACCGGGCGAAACGGATGCGCCCCCGTTGATCCTGAGCCTGTCGGCAGCCCAATACCTCGACGTTCGGGCTGGCGACACGGTGAACCTTTCGTTTCGCCTCGGCGCAGATCGGCGCGACGGATGGTTTCACGTCGAGGCCGTCTGCAATGCCATGCCCGGCTTCGACAACTTCCGTTCCCGGGTGGCGAACGCCGTCGGTTCGGGCGTCATGATGCCGCTGGAGAGCTTCAAGCAGATGACTCAGGCCGCCCCCCGCGAGACGTTCCTGGCGCGCTATTTCCTCAAAGCCGCGGGAGGCGCGGAAGTCCAGAAAGCGGTGGTGCAACGAATCCGTGAGGAGTTCGACATCCGTTACCGATTCGGGGTGAAGTCGTCCTTTGAGCAAAAACGCACGGCGCAAATCCTCTACTGGGTCACCCAGGTTTTCTTTGGATTGGTACTGGCGGTGGTGGTTCTGATGTCGGTGTTTGCGTTGATTGCTTCGATGGCTACGGCGGTGATCGAGCGGCGCTGGGAGATTGGCGTCCTCAAAGCCCTCGGCCTGCGCCGCAGCCACTTGTTCCGCATGTTCCTCGGTGAAGCGATCGTTCTGACTCTCTCTGCAGGCGTTGCGGGAGGCCTGATCGGTTTTGCACTGGCCTACCTGTTTGCGCTTCAGGCCGGGACGCTGATGGAAATGCCCATCGTGTTTACCATGCCCTACCTGACTTTTCTGGCCACCTTCGCCATCAGCGTGGCCGCCGGGCTGGTTGCAGCCTACCTGCCCACGCGTCATCTGCTGCGAAAACCCGCTGCGGAGATTCTCCGTCTGGACGTATGAGGAAGCGGCGCGCCACCGGGAATTTGTCTTAAACGGCGAGGTCTGGCCGAAGAAGACCCCTGATCAGACAAACGGCATGAACAAGACTCAACGGTGGGACCGCGCGGTGATCACTGTTCAACCTCCGTCCAAATGAAAAATCAAAACTGCGGGTGACCCCTATGCACCAACTCCGTTTCGCTCTTGCCGGCATTCTGTGGCTGGCCGCACTGATGCCGGCCGATGCTGCGAGCCAGGTTTCGATCTCCGGCACGCGCTGGCTCATCAATGGCAACGCCACTCATCCTGGCACCGCGGCCGAGGGATTGTTGAGGAACGTGCGGATGGTCAACGCCACGTTCGAGGATCGCAAGACGCCCGACTTCGATCCGGAGGCGAACACCGACGAGTTCATCGCCAGGATTACCGATTACGCAGCGCTGAAGGCCATCACGCCGGGACGGGCGCTTGAAACAACGCCAAAGGCTTCAGCCCTCCCGAGCAGTTACTTCCCGCCGCCGGAATCCCAAGGCGGCTGGCGGATGGTGGAGACCGAGGACGAGATCGAAACGATCGGCGGGATGGACAAGACGAAGATCGCGGCGTTGCGCCAGTGGTTGCTCAAGTCCGACCACCGCCCGTTTGCCGCCGTGGTGATCCGGCACGGGACCATCGTGCTCCAGGTCGAGCGCGGGAGCAGCGCGGTTACCGATGCGCGCCGGGTGGCCTCCTGTTCCAAGGCGGTTTGCGCTACGGTGCTGGCGATTGCCTCGGAGTGGAGCCAGGAAGGGAAGACGCCGCGCAAGATGACCTTTGAGGACAAGGCCTTCGACTTCATCCCGTGGGCGCAACCGTTGAGTGATCCGCGCAAGGCCCGGATCACCGTGAAACAACTCCTCAATCATACCTCCGGCATCTGCCCCGAGGCCAGCGGCGCGCCCAACGAGGGGACCTGGGATTACATCATGGGCCACAGCGGCGATCCACGGACGGCGAAGCTGGCGTTCGATCCCGGCACGGCATGCGGCTACTCGACCCATGCGCTGACTCACGCGGCGTTGGTGTGCGAGACGGTCACTGGCAAGCCCTACGACCAGTTCGCCATCGAGGCGTTCTTCAAGCCGTTAGGCATCGAGCGCTGGTGGTTTCAGTATTACGACGGTCCAGAGAAGTATGGACGCCATCCGTCGCATGGACTGGGCATGCCCGCGCGCGACCTGGCGCGGATTGCCTATTGCATGTTGCGCGGCGGCCGCTGGGGCGAGCAGCAGGTGATTCCGAAATGGTTCGTCGAGCAAACCGCCGCCCCGACGCACAACGTCAAGACCCCCGAGATGCGCTGGAAGCTCAATCCGCAGGTGTTTTCGCATGGCTGGGAGTTGACCGCCCGCCACGATCCGGCCAGCGGTCGCAGCGGCGCGGGCATTCCCGCTGACGCCCGTTCTAAACCCGGCAGCGGCGGCCAACTCATCGCCTTTGTGCCCAGCCTCGATTTGGTCATCACCCGCCAGACCGGCAGCAGCGGCGAGTGGCAATTCGAGGAATACCTGCGCCGCGCATGTGCGGCGGTGACCGGCGGAAAGGACTGAGTCACTGGCTGGTATTCCAAGCCGGATGAGGATCATTTGGCACGTTCCATCTTCGCTGATGCCGGGGACGGCAATCGCATTCCCGGTTCGATTCCAGCCCGGGGCCGGATCCAGTCGCAGCGTGTTGTCCCGCCAAGCGCGCATAACTTCGTGGGAGGTTCGCGTTAGGGTTGGCAGCCAACCGTGGCCACGACATCGACGACATTCCGCCCTGAGGACAAAAGAGCGCGCCTGGGCTGCAGACGCGCTCGGTGTCAGGCACGAAATGGTTTACACTGTGTAGGTGCCGGAAGCGGTGCTGCCGCCGCGGCCCGTCCAGTTCGTGTGGAAGAACTGTCCGCGAGGTTGGTCGAGGCGTTCGTAAGTATGAGCGCCGAAATAATCGCGCTGTGCCTGCAGGAGATTTGCGGGCAGTTTTTCAGTGCGGTAGCCGTCATAGAAGGCCAGCGCGGTGCCCATCGCCGGCACCGGGATGCCCTTTTTCACAGCGGTGGCCACCACACTGCGCCACGCGCGATGCGAACCGTTCAAGGCCTTGCGGAAGAACGGATCGAGCATCAGGTTCTGGAGTTTCGAGTTGCGCTCAAAGGCTTCCTTGATCTTGCCCAGGAACACGGAGCGGATGATGCACCCGCCACGCCACATCAGGGCGATGCCGCCGTAGTGGAGGCTCCACTTGTATTGCTCGGCGGCGGCCCGCATGAGCATGTAGCCCTGCGCATAGGAGATGATCTTCGACGCATACAGCGCCTTGCGAATGTCTTCCACAATCTTCGCCCGGTCCCCCTTGATGACCGGGTTGGGACCGCGCAGCTTGGTGGAAGCCGTTACTCGCTGGTCTTTGAAGGCGGAGATCATGCGGGCATAAACGGCTTCCGCGATCAGGGTGATGGGGATGCCGAGCTCCTGGGAGGACATTACCGTCCATTTGCCGGTGCCCTTCTGACCGGCGGTATCGAGGATTTTGTCCACCATGGGCTGGCCATCGGTGTCTTTGAAACCGAGGATGTCACGGGTGATCTCGATCAGGTAGGAATTCAGCTCGCTTTCCTGCCATTGGGCGAAGACCTGGTGCATTTCATCGGCGGTCATGCCCAGGCCGGTGCGCATCAGGTTATAGGCCTCGCAGATGAGCTGCATATCGCCGTATTCGATGCCGTTGTGAACCATCTTGACGTAATGGCCGGCCCCGTTGTCCCCCACCCAATCACAGCACGGGGTGTGGTCCTCCACCTTGGCGGAAATCGCCTGGAAAATGTCTTTCACATGCGGCCAGGCGGCGCGTGATCCGCCCGGCATGATGCTCGGGCCGCGGCGGGCGCCTTCCTCACCACCGGAAACTCCGGTGCCGATGTAAAGCAGCCCTTTGCTCTCCACGTATTTCGTGCGGCGGATGGTATCGTCAAACAGCGAGTTGCCGCCATCAATTATGATGTCGCCCGGTTCCAGGTGAGGCAGGATCAACTCGATGAATTCATCGACTGGTTTGCCGGCTTTGACCATGAGCATCACGCGCCGGGGGCGCTTCAAAAGGCCCACCATCTCTTCGATGGAATGGGCGCCGATGATCTTGGTGCCCTTGGCTTCGTTGGCGACAAAATCGTCCACCTTGGAAACCGTGCGGTTATAGGCGGCCACGGTGAAACCGTGGTCGTTCATGTTCAGAATCAAATTCTGGCCCATTACAGCCAGCCCAATGACAGCGATATCAGCTCGAGGTTCCATATTCGCAAATAATTCCTGAATCCAATTAAGATGAGCCGGGGAACAACCGTGCGCCCCGGACGGCGAACGTTACCGGATATCGGCCCGCGCGCCAGCAAAAAGCGAGTCAACGGGAGCCAGGGCGCATCCCGGTTTTGTCGATTCTCTCCTTTTTGTCTGGGAGCCGGTGGCCACGAATGCCACCCGCGTGACCACCCGCAAGCTCCGAAAACGCTTCCTCCGGCCCGGCGGCGTTTC
>JBBQYD010000314.1:0-6474 GCA_038209025.1 Verrucomicrobiota bacterium
CGCAAATGAAGCGGTGAACCGCTCCGCCGGGGTGGGGCGCTCTTCCGGCAAAAATTTATGGTTCCCACCCGGTGCCGGACTGCCGCCCAAACGGCAGTTGGCTCGGCTTGGCCGCCAACCACCCTCCCGAGCCCAGCCGCAGGGCTGCCCGAAGCTGCTGAGTTACCAAAGGCAAGGCAGGGACGTTCCGCCGAAACGTCCGCCTGCCGCCCGAATGCGGTCGTCTTGGCGAGACGCCTCTACCCTGGCTGCGCGAGCTACGCGCTCAAGGGCATGGGCGGAACGCAAGTCTGCTTGCGTTTAGTAATACTAAACGCTAAGCTGCTGGCGTATGGTAAAGCGACGCCATTGGTTGAATCAGGTCGAGACGGCCTGGAGCCGCCGCTCCGTGCTCTGGCTGCGCGGGGTCCGGCGGACCGGCAAGACCACTCTCGCGCAAGCCTTGCCGGACGTGGAATACTTCGACTGCGAACTGCCGCGAGTGCGTCGCGCGATGGAGGACCCGGAATCGTTCCTGCGCGGTCTATCCGGCAAGCGGATCGTCTTGGATGAGATTCATCGACTGGCCAACCCTTCGGAACTGCTGAAGATTGCGGCGGATCATTTCCCGGGCGTTCGGGTGCTGGCCACCGGATCCTCCACGCTGGGCGCCAGCAGCCGATTCCGGGATACGCTGGCGGGACGCAAGACCGAGCTGTGGCTGACGCCGATGATCAACGCGGACCTGGAGGATTTTGGCGATTCGAATCTGCCCCACCGACTGCTGCACGGAGGGCTGCCGCCGTTCTTCCTTTCGTCCGATCTGCCGGAGCGTGACTTTCAGGAGTGGCTGGATGCGTATTGGGCCAAGGACATCCTGGAATTGTTCCGGCTGGAGCGCCGCGCGTCCTTCCAGCGCTTCTTGGAACTTCTGCTGGCGCAGAGCGGTGGCATCTTCGAAGCCACCAAATTCGCCGGTCCGTGTGAGGTCAGCCGCTCGACGATCAGCAATTACTTGGCCGTTCTGGAAGCCACCGCAGTCGCGCTGGTGCTGCGCCCCTTCAGTTCGCGCCGGAGCAGCGAGATCATTGCCGCGCCCAAGGTGTATGGGTTCGACACGGGATTTGTCTGCGCCTTTCGCGGTTGGACCGACCTCCGGCCGGACGACCTCGGGCGGCTCTGGGAACACTACGTCCTCAACGAACTGACCGCGCATCTGCAAACCCCGTCATTGCGATATTGGCGGGACAAGCAGGGCCATGAGGTGGATTTCATCTGGGCGCCGCGAGGCCGGGCGCCGCTGGCCATCGAATGCAAGTGGTCGGCTCGCGATTTCGACCCGGCCAACCTGGCCGTTTTTGCGCGCGCCTATCCCAGGCACGAATTGCTGGTCGTGACCACCGATGCACGTCCCGCCTTCACGCGCGACTACGCTGGCCGGCCAGTGCGCTTCTTGACCCTCGAACCGCTGGTGGAACGATTCGCTTGAGTTACCCCAAGGCAGGGGCGTTTCGCCGAAACGTCTGCTCCCTCAGGCTTCGAGCGGCAGCACGCGCGCTCGGGCCCGGGCTTCATCGAGAACGATCAGCGCTCCCTTCTCCAGGGCGCTCTCGAACTGACGCAACGCATTAACCACCAGCGCACCGGTGGCCCCGGGCGTGACATCCTGCGTGCGAACCTGAATCACGCTTGGGCTTCCCGCCTGGGTAAGCGCCAGCAGCGTCCCGAAGTCAAGGTCGTGGGTGAAGATCACGTGTTTACGCGCCCGGGCCCAAGCCATGATCTCTCCATCCTGGGCTCGCGGATTGCCGACTGTGGACCAGTGAATCGCTTCCCATCCGGCGCTCTGGAGAACTGCCACCCATTCAGGCGACAGATTCATGTCCACCAGCAACCTCATGCCGGCTGGAGTGGCAATTCAACTTCTTCAGCCCGCCAGGCAGCATACTTCAGCGCCTGGTTGATGTCCTCTTCCTCCAGATACGGATAGAGCTTGAGGATTTCCGCGCGCGTATGGCCCGTCGCCACCAGTCCGGTGATCGTGCCCACGGTGACCCGCAACCCGCGAACGCACGGCCGCCCGCCCATCACCTGCGGGTCGAAGGTGATTCGATCCAGCGTCTTCATGCCCGGTACTCTAGCCGAGACCCTGCCCGAATCCAACTCCTCATTTGCCGGTCCGGCAGATGGACAAAGAAGGCTTCGGCAACTGCACCGTCACGGGCTCCTGCGAAGCGGTCTGTCCCAAGGAGATCACCCTGAGCTTCATCCCCAAGATGAACCGCGACTACGGCGTGGCCATCCTCAAGGGGCGGCAGGAACGTTTCGCCGAAACGTCCGCCGTCTCTTAGTCCGTGGTCAGTGGTCGGTAGTCTTGTAGTCCGCTTTCTGCTTTCCCAATTTCTGCTCTTCCCGCCTATCCGTGTCCATCGTTGTCCATCCGTGGTTGAGAATAATTTCAAAAATCTTGAAGCAAACCGCCCCGATTTTTCGCACGAGTAGATAACGGGGAGAACCACCGCGGAAAAGTGCATGAGATTCTTGGAACAACCGAAACGACTGGAAGAGCCTATGAAAACTAAAACCCTCCTCGGCCTCTGCGCAGTGCTGGCGCTATTTGCTTTCAATCCGATCCGATTGCTGGCGGGCCCGGGCAGCGCCCTTTCTCTTGACGGTGTGAATGACTATGTGGATCTGCCCGACGCCGAGTGGTTTGGAGGCGATTTCACCATTGAAATGTGGGTTAATACCGGGAGCATCAGCGCGGACACGCCTCTGGTACAGTTCGGGAATCTCGATGCGCGAGACAGCATCGTGCTGGCGCTTGAACGGCGAGCGAACACTTTGGATCTGGTATTGACCGTTGGTAGCGGATCCTCCACCACCAAGACACTCGCGACCCAGTTTCCAGGGGCGGGTGAATGGACGCACGTGGCCGCTGTGGTCCAAGGCTCTACCGGCTATCTCTACCTTAATGGCCTGCAGGTGGGCTGGAGCTACGGCGGCATGCTCCCGCCGCCCGCAATCCTGCGCACGAACAATTATCTGGGGCGCAGCAAACTGGGCTCCGCCCCGGAAAGTTTCGCCCAGGCCATGATCGACGAAGTGCGCATCTGGAGCGTGGGCCGCAACCCCGTGGAGCTTCAAGATGGCATGCACCGGGAACTCACCGGCGCAGAAGACGGGTTGGTGGCCTACTGGCGCTTCAATGAAGGGGGCGGCGCCACCGCCACTGACGCCACCACCAACCATCTGGACGGCACCCTGGTCAACGGTCCGCTTTGGATCCAGTCAGGCGTGCCGTTTGCACCGGACGTGGAAACCTTACCTGCCACGGACATCGCATTGTTCAGCGCTATCCTTACCGCAACCGTCACTCCCAACGACACCAACTCGGGAGCTTCAGGGTATTTCGAGTGGGGCACCACCACCAATTATGGCAACGCCACCACAGCGTTTTACCTTGGCCCGGTTTACGAGAGTATTCCGGTGAGCAAGTGGATTTCCGGGCTACAGCCTTTGACCACCTACCATTTCCGGTGCGTGGCCAATAATCCACACGGGACCACCTACGGAACGAATGTAATCTTCACGACCCTCGCAAAGACGAACGCGGAGTTGTCCAACCTGGTTCTGGCGTCGGGGAACGGACAGTTGACACTCGTTCCCTCATTTGCTCCCTCTTTGACCAACTACACCTCTGCAGTGGACAGCCTTGTGAGCACGATCTCAGTCACTGCTACCGGTTTGGATGTGGACGAGACTCTCCAAGTGCGGTTGGAAGGCGGTGCCCTTGTGCCGCTCACCTCGGGATGGCCCAGCGACCCCCTGCCGTTGAATGTCGGCACCAATCTCGTCGAGGTGTTGGCGACAGCCCAGGATGGCCTCACGACCGGGAATTACCGTGTTGCCGTCACCCGCGCCGCGCCGCCGCTGCCTCCTTACGCGACGACTCTTCCCGCGACCTCAATCACGTCAACCAGTGCTGTGCTCAACGGCACGGCGAACGCTAACGGCACGGACAGTTCGGCCGTGATCCGATGGAGCTTATCACCTAGCGACTACCACTACAATGCCGGCTGGACGAACCTGGGCAGCGGCACGAATGATGTCTTCGTCAGCGGCGCGATCGGAGGAATCCTTACCGGTCCACTGCTGCAACCGGCCACAACCTACTACTACCGTCTCACGGTCTCCTCAAGTGCCGGCTACACGACTCTCGGAGGGGACATGACCTTTACCACGTTGGCGGCTGCGCCGGCCGCGCCATTGGTTGGCACCTACGAACCCACATCGGTGACCGCGAGCAACGCGGTTTTTCGTGGCGTGGTTAATCCCAATGGAGCTTCAACGGTCGCTTGGTTCGAGTGGGGCGCAACGACAAGTTATGGCATGAGCACCCTGGCGACTAACGTTGGCAATGGCGCGAATTTGCTGGGCGTGTCCACGTTAGTGACAAACCTCACTGCCGGCACCGTTTATCATTACCGGTTGGCAGCCTCGAACAGCTTCGGCTTGGTGCGCAGCTACGATCTGGCCTGTCCTGTTCCCCGCCCCCTGTTTTCCCTGGACCCGCCCGAGTATTTCTCGGGAACAAACGCCATGCTCAAAGCAATCGTGACCCCGAACGGTTGGCCGCTGGTCGCCTGGTTCGAGTGGGGGCCGTCCTGGAATATATACCAGAACAAGACGCCCGGGATGAGCTTTCCCGCTGCGATCAACTCTATACCCCTTACTTCTTTCATTACTGGGCTGGTGCCAGGTCAGACGTATTCTTGCCGGTTGGTGGCCAGCAACAGCGCCTTTGTCATCTACAGCGACCTGCTGTATTTCATAGCCCCCGTCCCGGCGGGCGTTACCACGCTGCCGGCAAGCGCCGTCAGCACCTACAGCGCCACGCTCAATGGACGAGTTAATCCCATGGCGTGGCCGACCAAAGCCTGGTTCCAGTGGGGTCCCACCACCAATTACGGTTACACGAGCAGCCCGGTGGACGCCGGTGGCAGCGCTGGGGATGTACCGCTCAGCCTCGACATAGATTCGTTGTTTAGTTTCACCACCTACCATTTCCGGCTCGTCGCCACCAATGCGTGGGGCTCGGCCCGCGGACAGGATTTCACCTTCACCACGCCCTCTGGATCGGACACGCCGCATGGCATTTTCGTTACTCCCACCCTCCTCTCGCAAACCGGCAGCCGCATTACCGCGACATTCGTCGGCGGAAAGTTTTATCCCGGAAGCACCCCGCCCCACTTCCAGGTCCGGCTTGTCGCCAGCGACGGGCAGCCCGTCAATTTGCTCGAGCCGGTTAGTATCAGCCCTACCAAGCTCGTTTTCGACTCCCCACCTTTGGCTCCCGGTTACTATGGTTACCTGGTCCGCACCCAGGCGAACTCGGGCGTTTGGTTCACTGCCCTCGAGTCGTCGCCCCGATTTTTCAAGGTTGATGCCGAACTGCTACTCGTCATGACCTCCCCCTACCACGTATACGAACGAGAATACCCGCTGCTGCACCAGGACACATGGGAATTCCTCGACACCACAAACATCACGGTGACGGGGTCCATCACCGGACAGGTTACCGTTGCCCAGTATGTGAACGACGGTGAGGATGTTCTAAACCTTGGGCTAAAGTGGGATCCTCCGTCCTGGATACCTTGCGGAGAGGGCCGCCTGTATTTGAAGCTCGACTTCATCCTCGAGGGCAATGCAACTTTTAGTTTCTCGATTCCCTTCGAGATCACCTACTCGTTTCCCAAGACGGTGTATCCGGGGCAGCTGATCAGTTTTAACGCCCGGTCATTCCGCTTTCCTGGAGGCGACACGCTGCAAGTGGATCACAATCATCCTTTCAGCACGGATCAGTACCTCTACCTGAACGTGCCCTGTGATACTCTTGCGGCTGCGGAGATTGATCTGTATCAAAAGCCCGATGGGCTTGTGGTCTCGGGTGCGGTGCCGATACTGCCTTACGCGGGTCCGGAGACCTTCGGTCCAACCCCCATCGGTTGGCCTTTCGACGACGGTTGCGTGACAGGTGATGAAATAGAGCTTCCTGATGCATATCTCAGGCTTGGTGGGTATGCGTCGTGGCTCAACACGTTCACCGACGGTGGCAGCATCGAGTCATCGGCTGATATCTATCGCCGGGTCTCGTCAGGCACAACCCAGGCTCAGGATTTATGGTCCACCGCCGCAGACCAGATCAGTATCCTCGCCAGAACTCCCATCCCTTATGTCTCGACAGCGGCTGGTCTTCTGGACACCCTCGGCAAAGTGGATTTGATCCACGAGCTGGGTCTCGATGTCGTCTCCACCGATTCCATCCAATTGAAACCTCCATACCTTTACGATCTTAGGGTTGATGCAAAAACAAATTCCTAGGTTAAAGCGTCACAATCACAATATCCAGAAGCGGGTTTTGACTGCGAAAGCGCGGCATAGCGCTGGAGCGCGCTCAATGAACACGGGGCTACGCTCTTTCCAGAGGAACTT
>JBBQYD010000315.1:0-6469 GCA_038209025.1 Verrucomicrobiota bacterium
GCCACCACCAGGAAGCCAAACACCAGCGTCAGCCCGGCAAATATATAAAATAGCGCGTCCTGCATTCCGAAATTTCCTTCTGATTCGAGCGGCCGGCTTTGCGGCCGCACCCGCCCATCAAGGCTGCATGCCTTGCCGCTTCGCTTCCTCGGCCTTGTGCTTCCACTTTTGGATTTTATCGTGATGCACCCCGCCGAGAGCCAGCAACTTTTCTTGGTTGTATATCAGCTCTTCACGGCGTTCGCCGGTGAGCGAGTAATCGTTCATCAGGAAAATGGCTTCCTCCGGGCAAACCTCCTGGCAATAGCCGCAATAGATGCACCGGAGCATGTTGATTTCGAATTCGCGCGGAGCTTTCTCCACGTTCCCGGCATCAGGCGCGCCGGCCGGCCCGGGAGGCGTGATGCGAATGGCTTTCGGCGGGCAAACGAATTCGCATAACTGGCAGGAGACGCACTTGGTGCGCCCTTCCTGGTCTTTCACCAGGTAGGGAGCACCCCGGTATCCCGGCGGCACCACCCACTTCTCTTCGGGATACTGCATCGTCACTTTCTTCTTGAAGAAATGACGAATGGTCACCAGGAATCCGCCGATCACCGCCGGCAAATACAGGCGCTCCCAAAGATTCAATTTTTTACGATTAACGATCATGCAAACTTCAAAAAAACGCACTGCTCTCACTCAAGGCCCCGCTGGCCTTCAGGAACCGTTTCCCGGTTCCCTCGCCTTCATCCCGCTCAGTTCATCATCATCCAGACCACCACCGCGGTCAGAACGATGTTCGCCAGGGCCAGCGGGATGAACCGGCGCCAGCCAAGATCCATCAGTTGGTCATACCGAAACCGCGGCCACAT
This sequence comes from Verrucomicrobiota bacterium, assembly GCA_038209025.1. Lineage (GTDB taxonomy): Bacteria > Verrucomicrobiota > Verrucomicrobiia > Limisphaerales > UBA8199 > JBBQYD01. The sequence continues at coordinate 855 of JBBQYD010000315.1, forward strand.
CCAGCGCACCCAGATCACCATGAAAATGATAAATGCCATCTTGGCGAGGAAAATGCCGATGTGCAGCACCCCTCCCAGCAACGTGACCGCCGGCTGGTCCAACCCGGCAATAGGCAGCGTCCAGCCTCCCAGGAACAGGGTGACCAGCATCGCGGCCCCGGTGGTCACCGCCGCGTATTCGCCCATGAAAAACAGGGCGAACTTCATGGAACTGTATTCGACGTTGTAGCCGCCGGCCAGTTCCTGTTCGGATTCCGGCATGTCAAAGGGCAGCCGGTTCGTCTCCGCGAACATGGCCGCCAGGAAGATCGCAAAACCCAGCGGCTGTTTGAAGATCATCCAGTTGAACAGCCCGCCAGCCTGGTAATCGATCACCTGGCTCAGCTTCAGGTCGCCCACCAGCAGGAACACCGGGATCACCGACAGCCCCATGGCAATCTCATACGAGATCATCTGCGCGCTGGAGCGGATGCCGCCCAGAAAGGGATACTTCGAATTCGCCGCATACCCCGCGAGCACAATCCCGTACACGCCCAAGGAGACGATGCCAAAGGTATAGAGGATGCCCACATTCAGATCGGCGATCACCATCTTCTGGCCGCCCACCTGCGAGCCAAAAGGGATCACGGCAATCGTGAGCAAGCTGGGGATCATGACAATGGCCGGGGCGAGCCAATAGTAGGCTTTGCGCACGTGACCCGGCGTGAAATCCTCCTTTAGAAACGACTTGACGGCGTCCGCCGCCGGTTGCAGCAAACCGAAGATGCCCACCCGGTTCGGCCCAATCCGATCCTGGATGGCGGCGGAGACTTTGCGCTCAACCCACACCGCGTAGGCCACAATGAACATGAGCACGGAGAAGACCCCGAGGATCTTCACCGCGCTGAACAGCAGGAACTGCCCCGCATCGCTCCTGGCCCAATCTATGGCTGCCTGCATCATGTTTGGATGTTTGCCGTTTGACCGGTATCGCCCAGCGCCGCCCAGGTCATTCCCTGGAACGCGCCAACGTCACCAGCCATTTTATTGAAAAGGCCTTCCATCGTAGTAAAATCACCCGCGCCGGTCACATTTAAATTCACCAGCAACTCGCGCAGAACCTCCGATTCCGGCCGGGCCTCACCCCGGGCCTCAACCGCTTTCATGAACTTCTGCACCCGCCCTTTGACGTTGGTGAAAGTGCCCCGCTTCTCCGCGTGCGCACAGCCAGGCAAAAGGAAGTGGGCCGCCTGAGTCGTTCCGCCGGGCAGGATGTCCGAAACAACCAGCAGCTCCAGCCTGGCCAGCAAGTCTGCTCCCAGGCCGTGCAGCGTGACATCTTCGCCATACACGATCAGGGTCTTGATGGTGCCTTGCCGAATGCCGTCGGCGATTCTGGCCAGGTTGGCTCCCATGGGGGTTCCCGCCAAACCCAGGAGTCTGGCCCCGGTGCCATTGGGGTTCCGATCCGCATTGAGCAACAACCTGTCACCCTCGGCGATGCGCGGGATGGACTCGGTGATGGCACCCAGTCTGGCGGCCAGTTTGCCGATCAAAAAGAGTTCCTCGTTCGTCTGTCGGGCTGAAGCGATGATGGCCGTCGTGCCGGCCGGCACGGCTTGCAGCCGGGCGGTGAGGTCACTGATGACCCGCGGCCAGGCAGCCGGCTGGCGCGCTCCCGCGCCCGCGGGCGATTCAACGCGCGCGAGCCGGTCGGCGCGATTAATCCACCGATAATTCAACCGTCCGTAATCGCACATCCAGGTCGCGTTGACCGCGTCATTTTCGCGGGGCTCGTAGCGGTAAACCTGCTCTTCGCGCGAACCAATAATGGTGTTGCAGCCGGTGGCACAACTGGTGCAGAGGCTCTTGGATTCCTTCAGAAACCACACCCGCATCTGGAAGCGGAAATCTTTCGATGTCAGCGCGCCGACCGGCAGATATCCACCGTGTTCAGGGTGTAGTTATTATCGAAAGCCCGTCCCGGGTAAGCCGTGAGCGTGCTGTAACTGCCGCGGTTCACAATGCCCAGGGCGTCGTCCCCAACCACGTCCCTGGTGAATCGGATGCAGCGGGTGCAAAGAATGCAGCGCTCGTCATCCAGCATGATCCGCGGCCCCAGGTCCACGCGTTTGGGCTTGTGAACCTTGGGCTCGACAAACCGGCTGTACGCTTTCCCGTAATCAACCGAATACTCCTGCAGTTTGCATTCCCCGGCCTGGTCGCATATCGGGCAATCCAGCGGATGATTAATCAGCAGGAACTCCAGCACGCCTTCCCGCATTTGCTTCACCGCCGGGGTGTTCGTGTAAATCTCCATGCCGGGAGAAATCGGCGTGGCGCAGGCGATGGCCGGACGCGGTGATTTCGAAATCTTGGGGCTGCCGTCCGGGCCGAAAATCGGCTTGCGGTCCGGCCCCATCGCGGGCGTGCCGAACTCGACCAGGCACATGCGGCAGTTGCCCGCGACCGGCAGCCTGGGATGATAGCAATAATGCGGCACCTCCACCTTGATGGCATGGCAGGCCTGGATCATGGTGGTCGGCACCGGTTTGCCCGTAAGGGGATCGGGCATGGTCTTCGGCACCTCCACCTCGCGCCCGTCAATCCTCACCTTGATCTTTTCGACCGGCGGCGATGCGGGCGGGTGGTCAGTTTGAGCGGCGTTTGTCATCGAACTTAAACTGGTTGTTTCCGGCGCTCCTCATCGGCGGCGCCGCGGGCGACGAACTCATCTTTAAACTTGGTGACGAAGCTCTGCACCGGCCAGGAACAGGCCTCGCCAAAGGCGCAGATGGTCCGGCCGCCGGGAATGCTGTCGGCAATTCGCAGCAAATAATCGGCATCCTGGGCGCGGCCTTCGCCATGCGCCATCCGGTGCAGCGCCTTGGACATCCACAGGGAGCCTTCGCGGCAGGGGGTGCATTGCCCGCAACTCTCGTGCGCGTAAAACTCCGCCAGGTTGGCCAGGGCCGCCACAATGTCGGTCGAGTCGTCCAACACGATAATCGCGCCTGACCCGGACATGCTGCCGCCCGCGATGAGCGAATCAAAGTCGTAAGGCAGGTCGAGCATATCGACTTCCTGCTCGGAGTCTTTGCCTTCGGACGTCTTGCGCTTCAGTTTGAACTTCTCGCCCGCCTTGAACACTTTGGCCGAGGAACCGCCAGGTATGACGGCTTTCAGGGTCCGGCCGGCCGGCAATCCAGCTCCAAAGGCAGGGTCAAAAATCAGCTCGCGCAGGGTGACTTTGCCGGTTTCCACCTCGTAGTAGCCGGGTCGTTTCACATGTCCGCTGAGGCTGACGATGCGCGTCCCCGTGTTGTTGGGAGTCCCCAATTTCGCATATTCCGCCCCGCCCATGGCGGCAATGTGTTTCACCGCGCACAGCGTTTCCACATTGTTCACGATGGTCGGGCAGAGATACAGGCCGAGCACCGCCGGGAAGAACGGCGGCTTGATGCGCGGATAGGCGCGTTTGCCTTCCAGCGATTCGATCAGGCCGGTTTCCTCCCCGCAAATATAAGCTCCCGCGCCCCGATGCACATGGATCTCCAGGTCATAGCCACTGCCGGCAATATTCCTGCCGAGCAAGCCCTTGGCGCGGGCTTCGGCCAGGACGCGGTTCAGAAGCCGCGCACCCTCCACGAATTCACCCCGGATATAGATATAAGCCAGGTGGACATCATTGGCGTAGCACGCGATGATCATGCCCTCCAGCATCTGGTGCGGGTCTTTGTGGATGATCTGCTTGTCCTTGAAAGTGCCTGGCTCCGACTCGTCAGCGTTGCAAATCAGGTAGATCGGTTTGCCGCTTCGGCGGTCCACGAAGGACCATTTCAATCCGCAGGAGAACCCCGCCCCACCCCGCCCGCGCAGACCGGACAGGCGGACTTCATCCCGCAGTTGCTCCGGGCCGGAAGCCGTTTTGCCATCAGGCAGCGCCTTGGGCGGCAGCGCCAGGGCTTTGCGCAGGGTCTCGTAGCCGCCATGGCGCAAATAGCACTCGATGTCGGGGGTGTACCCCGGCTGATCGGCATGTTTCAGGATGAGTCGGTATTCCTGCGGCATTCGTGTTTTAGTTTATCAGAGCCTTGACTCCAGATTCCAAGCCTTTAAGCTAACGGTGCTCGTTTGCCCGATGGTGTAACGGTAGCACAGCAGACTCTGGATCTGTTTGTCATGGTTCAAATCCATGTCGGGCAGCCATTTCATTCCGGCGAGCGCGTTCAAGTTCATCAGGTGCATTGGCCCAGAATCTCGGTTGCCTTCTCCATCGTCACGCCTTCGTGAAACGCGTCGTTGCACATCATCACCGGCGCGGTGCCACAGCTCGCCAGGCACTCGACAAATTCCACCGTAAACTTGCCATCCGCGGTCGTCTGCGGCCCATGCCCATGCGGGTCCAAGCCCGTCTTCTGGCAGAAAAACTGGTGCAGCTTGTGGCCCCCGCCCAGCGCGCAGCTCAAGGTGCGGCAAATCTTCAGATGATACTTTCCCGTCGGATTGCGGTGGAACATCGGGTAGAACGTCGCCAGTTCATAGACGCTAATAGGCGCCAGTTCCAATTTGGCCGCAATCCACTCCACCGCCTGCCTTGATATGTAGCCATGGCGTTCCTGCACCGCATGCAACAACATCAACGAGGCGCTCCGCTTTTTCGGATAATGCGTGATCAGTTCCTCGATCACTTTCTCCAGCTCCGGCGGGAGGGAAAACTCAGGCTGTTCACGCAGCGAACTGGGGATCGGCTGGGCGTTAAGCTGGGTGGCCATGGGGAACGGCGATGCGCCGCCAACCCCGCTGGCAACCGGTTCGGTGACCTCAGCAATTGGCTCGGTTTTCATCGGTCAGATTCTCCCATCACGAAGTCGAGCGAGCCCAGGATGGCCACCGTGTCACTCATCATGTGGCCCGGAAACATGTGCGGCAAGATGCTCAAATTCACGAAGGATGGCGAGCGTATTTTCAACCGATAAGGGGTGCCGCCCCCCCGGCTGCAGATGTAAAAACCGAGTTCGCCTTTCGGGTTTTCATGGCCAAAATACACTTCCCCGGCAGGCGCGTTGATTCCCTGGGTCACGTTGAGGAAATGATGAATCAATTCCTCCATGCGCGTGAGCACATGCTGCTTGGGAGGCAGGACGACCTTCCCGTCCTCAATCTGGTAAGCGCCCCCGGGCAGCTTGTCCAGGCACTGATGAACAATCCGCACGCTCTGGCGCATCTCTTCGATGCGCACGAGATAGCGGTCATAGCAATCCCCCGCCGAGCCAACCGGCACCTCAACGTCCAACTGATCGTAAACCAGGTAGGGCTTGGCCTTCCTCAGGTCATGGTCGATCCCACTCCCACGCAGGTTTGGCCCGGTGAGCCCGAAGTCGATGGCGTCCTCCCGGGATATCACGCCAACCCCCTGGGTGCGATCCACGAAAATCTTGTTGCGGCTCAGCAAGGTCTCGGTTTCATCAATGTTGACGACCACCTCGTTAAGGAACGTGCGGCAGGCATCCGTCCAACCGGGGGGCAGATCGCGCGACAAACCGCCGATGCGGGTGTAACTGGTGGTGAACCGGGCCCCTGAAAGTGACTCGCACAGATTATAAATCTTCTCCCGCTCGGTAAACGTATGCAGG
>JBBQYD010000316.1:0-6427 GCA_038209025.1 Verrucomicrobiota bacterium
GCGGGCGGCCAGGAATGCCCGGGCGAGTATGTCAAAACGGTGATTCACAACTTCGTGCGGGCATCCAGGGCATCGAATTAGGACAAAACAAGGCACCCCAGGTTTTCCCAGGCATCCTTGCCTCCGCGACGCGGCCGGCACATTCACTGCGGCTCATGATTTGGCGGCATGGTCATGTGTCCGTGGGTGTCTCGTCCCACTTGTTTCCGGGTGCGCGCCCCCAAACCGCAGGGACGGCGGCAGTCGGCCCAGGTGTCTGGCTCGCCTTTCCGGCGCTCCGGAGGGGCAGCGACTTCAGTTTGGGTTTTCCGGAGTGTTCGGTGTCTGATTTTCCTGAAGTGAAACCGCCTTGCAATCCTGCAGATAAAGCCAATTCACATCCGACGTGTTGCCCAGTCCCTTGGGGATCGACGCGTTCGCGGGATAATCGATACTGTTGCCATGGATCTTCAACCCGTCCACGTTGTGGATGTTGAGCGGCGCGGCTGACGTGCGTCCAAAAGTGTTCCCAGTGATCGTCATGTTCGTGACCGGACAGGCAGTAAAACGTCGCCCGTCGCTGCCGCCCCCCGGCGGGTGCATGGAGACGCTGATCGAGGCGCCGTCTGGCGGCGAATTGAGAAAGCGGTTGTTGCGGATGACTAAGTCGCGCGCGAACGGCCCTTCCATCCAAGGCCCCCAGGTTTCAAACTGGACGCTGAGTCCATGTCCGACATTCTGCAGGGTGTTGTTTTCGATGAGCCCGCGCGGCGAGCCATTGATCAGCGTCCGCTGGAAATTGTCGTGCAACCAGCAGTTACGCAGAACAAATCCAGCGGCTGAGCGTTTGCCGTCCAACACCACGAGGGAAAGCGGTGGAAGTTCAAGCGTCTTATCCAGTTCCACAAGGTTCTCTCCCGTTGCCTTGTGCGTGTCACTGATTGCCACCGACGGAACATCGGCTGCTTTCGTCACTGACATCACCTTGGCAACACCCAGAAACGCGACCGATTTCTCGTCCCGAAACTCGATGGTGTCGCCCACCTCACAAGGCCCTTGGAGGTAGTAACGGCGATCGTCAAGTCGTTGGACGACCCGTCCAAAACTGCCGTGGATATTGAGATTGTCGTCAGCGCCGTAGGCCAGTTCGCAACGGGCGAGCGTCGGACCGCGGTCGGCGCCGGCAAGATGGAAAATGTCCGCCCCGAACGCCTGCAACCGGTTGGTGAATGGACGCCGCGTGGCGCGCACCCGCCGATAGACGTGGCCCCCTGCTCCGCCCCCTTCGTAAACCGCCATGCCCGGACTGGACCAAACGTTTACGTCTTCGAACCGCAGACCGTCGCAGTTCGTGGAACGTAGCGCAGCGCCTGTGCGAAGCGTGCCGACCACGTAATCGCCTGCTTTCAGCGTATCGGGAAGCCCGGACCTTTCGATCTTTTCGCACAGCACACTTTTGCCATCGTCGCAGAGCTGCCATGCGCCAGGGCTGTGCCGATGGTTGATGAACCGCCCCTCCGCATCATAGAATATGAATGCCCGTCGGCCCTCGGTTTCCGCCTTGCCGTCCGCATTGCGCGATTCGTATCCCGGCATGACCGTCGCACGTAATGTCTTGGCGGTGCGGTTGACCTCGGTGACACGCGCCTGGAACCAGCAGGGAATAGTAAAGTCGATGGTCAGGCCGCGCATCGACACATTACGGCAGTTATCAAACAGCAGCGCATGGATCATGGGCGGCTCAAACCAGAAGGTCACGCCTTCGGCAACAATCTCCAGATCAGCGAGATTGCTCAGCGTGGACGCCTGACTCCACCGGGCATGAAAAAGATAGTCGCCCGAAGGAATCACGACCCTGCCACGTTTGGTCTTCGACGCCTCACGGATCGTCTGCAAAATATCCTGGCCCTGCTTGCGCAGCAACTGTTTCTGATCCTCGCTCCACATCGGATACCCTGTGGGCCGGTCCGGCGTCCAGCAGGAGAGAAACGGCTCTGGAATGACCTGGAATGCCATGCTCACACGAACCGGTTTGGCCCCTGCTACGACTCGGAAATCGACCTTCGATTCGGCAGTGAGCTCGTAGGCAGCGACATCGAATCCATGGCGAAGAACATCTGTCGCATCAAGCGTTTGGTTCCAGATTGTTTTGCCATCGACGAGAACATGGAACACCGCATCCGTGTTCAAAGACAGCTTCTGGAGGCTGCCCACCAGGCGGACGCTTCCCGCAGAGGAAGGCGTCCAATGTCGAACAGCCTCCTGACCAGGTTTGGCTTCAAAGGTGGTCACTATTTCTGCCAGGGCATCGTCAAATCCAGGCCCAGTGGCCTTCTCGGCACGAATGTTCATTACCGTGCAGAACAACAACAGGATAGAGACAGCTATTTGCGGCGTCTTCAAGATGTCCATTTCTTCGCTCTGGCCGAACGTTTAGCTCACCGATGCGGCGCAGCCGCTTTCGATGGAGCGACAGGTTCGGTTTTCGGCTCTTCAGAGTAAGCTTCCAAGACTTTCATCCGATACACAACCTCCAAAGGTGGCTTGGTGCCGACAATGACGTTTCGGAGCTCGGAGAGTTGGGCGTGGGTTTCCACCGTCCCAACAACCAGGAAACAGCCTGTCTTAGCTGTGCCGACGCCAATCTGAACATCTCGGAACTCCGGATGTGAATGCCGAACGTATAATCGGCGTCAGGTTGGACGTAAGGTAATACATCATCGATTGAATGTCTCGCTTGACAATGGCCTGGTCAACAAGAGTTTTGTTCGGTTGAAAACCCTGCCGCCGCACGAACAAGAACCGATGAAGGCGAGAGGCGTCCATCAGCCATCCAGGTGCAGGCGCAGGCGGCCCAGCAGCCCGGAATGGCGCAGCCTGATTTCCTGGTTGCGCACGGCCATGCTCAAGGCCTTCGGCTGGCCGATCAACACCACCAGCTTCTTCCCGCGAGTGACCCCGGTATAAATCAGGTTGCGCTGCAGTAACAAATAGTGCTGGGTGGCCAGGGGAATGACCACCGCCGGGAATTCCGAGCCTTGCGCTTTATGAATGGTGATCGCGTAGGCCAGTGATAATTCGTCCAGCTCGACAAAATCATAGACCACCTCACGCTGATCGAACCGGGCCTTCAGTTCACGCTCCTCCTGATCGATCCCGGTGATCAGTCCAATGTCGCCATTGAACACCTCTTTGTCGTAATTGTTCTCCGTCTGAATGACTTTGTCGCCGACCTGAAACAGGCATCCATACTTTTCCACGGCCGGTTTGCCGGGTCCCGGGGGGTTCAGTTCGCGCTGCAGCCGCTGGTTAAGTTCCCGGATCCCCAGCGATCCGCGGTTCATCGGGGAGAGGACCTGGATATCCCGCAGGTCCAATTGAAAGCGGGCGGGAATGCGCTCTTTCACCACTTCCAGCAGGGTGTCGGCGATGCGGTCGGGAGCCTCTCGCTCGATGAAGTAGAAATCGGAATCGGCCGATTCCCGGGATATCTCCGGCATCCGGCCCTCGTTGATAAGGTGGGCATTGGCCACGATCCGGCTGCCGGCCGCCTGCCGGAATACCTCGGTAAGCCGCACCACCGGCACTCGCCCGCAGTTGACCAGGTCGCGCAACACCATGCCGGGGCCCACCGATGGCAGTTGGTCGATGTCGCCCACCAGCAGCAGATGCGCGCGCGGGGGCAGCGCCCGCAGCAGAGCGGCCATCAGCGGCACATCCACCATGGAGGTTTCATCCACCACCAGCAGGTCGGTGTCCAGCGGGTGGCTCTCGTGGCGGGTGAACCCTTTGCCCGGCTGAACCTCCAGCAGCCGGTGGATGGTCCGCGCTTCCATGCCGGTGACCTCGGCAAGGCGCTTGGCGGCCCGCCCGGTGGGAGCGCAGAGCTGGCATCGCACTTTCTTGGCGCGCAGGATGAGCAAGAGGCTGTTCACCAGGGTGGTTTTTCCCACGCCCGGCCCGCCGGTGATCACCACGAGGCGGTGAGCAAGGGCCTGCTCCAGCGCGGCGCGCTGGCTTGGCGCCAGGGTCTTGCCCGTCTTTTGCTCGCACCATTGCATGGCGGCCGGAACGTTGATGGCCGGCAGCACCGCTTCCGATCCGCACAGCTTCAGCACCCGGGCGGCCACGGTTTCTTCCGCCTGTTTCAACGCCGGAAGGAAAACCAGATTCTCCCCGCCGGCACGGTCCCAGGCAAGTTCCCGGTGAGTCAGGCAAACCTCCAGCGCCTGGTCCACGATGCGGCTCTCCACCAGCAACAACTGGCCCGCGGTTTCCTTCAGTAATTCCAGGGGCAGAGCGCAGTGGCCTTCCTGGGTGGCTTCAAGCAGCACATGCCGCAGCCCGGCTTGCGCCCGCACCAATGACTCATGGGGTATCCCAAGCTTTTGAGCGATTTGATCGGCCGTCTTGAAGCCGATGCCGGCGATATCCTGCGCGAGCACGTACGGATTGGCCCGCACGGTTTCGATGGCCCGCGCGCCGTAAGTTTTGAAGATGCGGACGGCGCGGCTGGTGCTCACTCCGTGCGAATGCAGGAACACCATGATCTCCCGAATGGCCTTCTGTTCCTCCCAGGCCGCCCGGATGCCCTGCCGGCGCAGCGGGCCAATGCCCTCCACCTCCCGCAACCGTCCGGACTCATGCTCGATCACCTCAAAAATCCGCGCCCCGAACTTGCGCACCAGTTTCTCCGCGTACACGGGCCCGATGCCTTTGACCATGCCGCTGCCGAGGAATTTCTCGATCCCCTCCAAGGTTTGCGGCGGGCTGCAGGCGAGCAACTCCGCCCGAAATTGCAGGCCGAAATCACGCTCCTGGGTCCAGCGCCCCTGGGCCGTCAGCCACTCGCCCGGGCCGACACTCGGGAGTGAGCCCACCACGGTGACCAGTTCACGCCTCCCCTTCACCTTGACCTTGAGGACCGCGAACCCATTCTCCTCGTTGAAGAACGTGACCCGCTCAATCAAACCGGAAATCGACTCCGGCGGCGGTGGATGAGTGGTGGGGGGGAGGTCCGGCATCAGCGTTTGGGTCGCAGCGGCTTGAACTTGAGCAACACCACCCCGTGGCGCGGGACGGTGGCCGTAACAGGCCCGGCGAATGTGCCCAGATCCCATTGCCGCCAGAGATCGCGGACCACGCATTTGCCCTCCAAGCCCAGATCGCCCGGCGCAACCGCAATACCCACCTCTTCAGCCCCACGGTTGAATAAGCCGGCAACCGTTGAACCGTCCGCCATGGGTTTGGTCCAGATTTCCGTTGTGCCCTCCTGTCGGAGGCGGGCCGCCTGCCTCCCGAGTTCATCCTGGTTTACTTCGATCACCTCATCGTTGGTTAAGAGCCCGAGCGCAAACTCATCCAGACGGGTAAGGTCGCACCCGATCAGCAAGGGTGCGGAAAGGAGGCACCAGAGGCTGACGTGCGTGTATTGCTCGTTGGGCGTGAGCCGGGTGGGACGCACCCGGGCGCTCCAGCCCACCTGCCCCACGACTAACATGTCCGGATCATTCCAGTGTCCGGGGCCGGCGTGGGCCTCCCGCCCCGCCTGGGCAAAGCCGATGCCGGACATGCTGGACCAGGTATCCGTGATATCGCCCGTAGTGCGCCAGGCGTTGCCGCCCACCTCGGCGCCCCATTCCCACACCTTGCCCATGCCATACTGGCAAAGGCTGTAAACAATGTCCCGCGGGGCCTCGTCCAGCGCCTTCCGCATCAGCCGATACGGTTCCTGCATGCGCGCGAGATCGGGGTTGGGATGCAACATGCCATAACTGCACCAGTCATATTTCAGGTAGTCAAAACCCCAAGCCGCATATTGTTGCGCATCCGCGAATTCATGCCCGTGACTGCCTTCATGACTGGCGCAGGTCCGGGGACCCGGCGACGAATACAACCCCATCTTCAGCCCCTGGCCATGCACGTAATCCGCCAGCGCTTTCAGATCGGAGAACTTGGGGTTTGGATGGATGATTCCAGCCTCCCGCGCGCCTTGCCAGCAGTCATCGATGTTGATGTACGTCCACCCGTGCTGACTCAGGCCGCTCGCCACCAGGGCATCCGCGGCGGCGCGCACATTGGCTTCCGTCACGTCGCAGCCGAAACAGTTCCAACTGTTCCAGCCCATGGGCGGGGTCAGGGCGATCGTGTCACCGCATTTGATCGTGAGCGTTCGCTCCGCGGCGCCCAGGCGGTTCTGAGCGCGCAGTTTCACGTCATACTTGCCGCTCTGAATAATCTGGCCCGTAATCAGGCCGCTCACCGGATCGAGTTGCAGCCCCTGGGGCAGGTTCCGAGCGGTGAAGGTCATCGGGCGCATCCCGGTGGCCGGAATCGCAAATAGAAAGGGCGCGCCGGGGCGGACGCCGAAAACCCGGGGACCATTGATGCGCGGCCTGGGGGAGGGCTTGGGCGTGAGCACGACGGCCGGTTCGCGAGGTGGGGTTGC
>JBBQYD010000317.1:0-6380 GCA_038209025.1 Verrucomicrobiota bacterium
AGTCTTCGTTGTCATTGGCGAACATGTTTACCCCCAGGCCGATTTGGCGCATATTGTTGATGCAGCTGGCGATTTGGGCTTTCTGTTTGGCCTTGGCCAGAGCTGGCAAAAGCATGGCGGCCAGAATGGCGATGATGGCGATCACCACCAGAAGCTCAATCAGCGTGAAGCCGAGGTGAGGCGTGCTTACCAAAGCATTGGTCCGGGTCGTATTGCTACTGTAATTGCGGGGCGCAGTTTTCATATTTCGCGAGTGGGTTGGTCTCATAGCGACGTGTCACACCCTACGACAGCCGTGATGAGCAAAGCTATTGGCCACCTGGCCAATGAATCCGATGCATGACGCTCAGAGCTTTAGCAAGCCCTTCTCGAACCCGCGCGTGACCGCCTCCGTCCGGTCGGTCGCTTCGAGCTTCACCAGAATTGCCGCGACATGTGCCTTGGCCGTGCGCGATGTGATTCCCAGCAGCCGCGCAATGTCCGGGTTGGTCATGCCCTGCCGCAGCAGTCCGAGCACTTCAATCTCGCGCGGCGTGAGCGGCTTGCCGGCGGATTGTTCGGCCAGCCGCCGCTCAATGCTTGGGCTCATCACCTGCTTTCCCGCATGGCAATCGAGGATGGCCGCATAAAGTTCGTCCGGCCGCGCCGACTTTGAAACATAACCGGTGGCACCGGCGTGGAAGGCGTGAATAATGTCCTCTTCCGCATCGGATGAGCTGAGCATCAACACGCGGGCGTCGGGATGCTCCGCCCGCAACTGACGCAAAGTTTCAATGCCATCCACGCCGGGCATGGCCACGTCGAGCAGCAAAACGTCAGGATGACATTTGCGATACAGGTCCAGCGTGGCGGCACAGTCATCCGCCTGGCCAACCACTTGGAATTTGGGATTGGTGTTCAGCATGTTCGCCAGACCCGCACGCATCACGGCGTGATCATCAGTGAGGAGCAGGCGAATGGCTGGTGTCTTCATAGGTCAGGCAAGCTCGTCGTCAAAGGCGCGCAAGGGCACGTCCGCGCACACGCTGGTGCCGCTTCCCGGCGAACTCTCAATCCGCAAGACGCCCCCCAGGCGCTCTATGCGTTCGCGCATTCCCTTCAGCCCAAAATGGCCGGAACTGGCGGGTGAATCCGCTACACTACTGCTGAAGCCGGAGCCATTGTCTTTCACGGTAAGCACAATGCGTTTGCTGTCGGACGTCGCAACAATATGGCAGGTGATCTGAGTGGAATGTGCGTGATTGAGGGCATTGTGCATCGCCTCCTGCGCCACGAGCAGGAGATTGCCGGCCACGAAATCCGACAGGCGCGGCAGATCGCCTTCGATCGTGACCTTGATCAGCACATCGCGGCGTTCGGAATGCTGATTGGCCAGAGCGCGAAGCGCCTCTTCAAAAGTGCCCCCGTGGAGGGGCAGCACGCGCAAAGCCCAGACGGTTCCCCGTAGATCCTCCTGACCGCGCCGTACCATGCGCCGGGCCGTCTCGAGATGGTTGGCCTTTCTCGTGGCAACCGGCAGGGACTCGGACTCGCAGGCTTCCAGTTGATAGTTCAGGCCAGTCATGGTTTGGAGCAGGGTGTCGTGAAGATTGGCCGCCAGCCGGTTGCGTTCCCGCTGGGTCGCTTGGAACTCGATCGCCGCGTTGCGCCTGGCCTTCATTTCCACTGATAGCTCTTGTGTCTTGCGCCGTAGTTGGCGGTGCAATTGCCAGACCCAAAGGAGGATGCCAGCCAAGGCCAACAGGCCAATCGCGAGCCCGCGGAGCAGCCGTTCCGGGGTCCACCATGACGGCGCACTTGTTAGCACCACGTCGCGCTCGCTCCGCAACAGCACTTCCAAACCGCTCGGCTTCTGGATGTGGTAATCCGATTCCTCCGGGAACATGGAGTATTCGAGTTTCACGATGCCCGTCACGGCCAGCTCGCTGCCGGGTTTCAGGGCGCGAATTGTTTTTGTGTCGCCGTCGTGGAGAACGCAGACAAAGAGTGTGCCCCCACATTCCAAAACGAGTTGTGTCAACTTCCGGACCAGATTCAGATCCGGCTGCACCTCAAGCAGGCGTGCGGGAAAAGTAATGAGTTGTCCATCGAAATCGTGTGGCTCTGCCGCCTGGCCAGACTGCGCCGCGCGGGTGTTCAAATCAATTATCTTGTCCGGCCCGATCCGGACAGCCGGCGGCATGATTGCCGTGCCGATCTTGCGAACGACGGCGCCGGCCAAACCCGCAACCTGCCGCCGGATATCCACAAAACCGGCCACTTCCACGCGATCTCCCGGCTTGAGCTCCTGCCGCAGAAGCGTCTCCATGCGGATGGATGTCGAGCCGTCTTGAATGTAGAAGAAACGCTTGTTCTGTGCATAGATTACCGTGCCCTCCACCACTTGCCGATGGCCCTTCCAGGGCTCCTTCCGAAACGGCAGGAGTTGATTGATTGACACCTTCGGAGCATCCAATGGTGATATAGCAGATGGCTTTTCCACCACCACGTCTTCTTTCCGGCTGATCAACAGCCGCACTCCCGTGGCCTCGCCACGGGAATTGAACCGGGTGGCCGCGATCCCGCGCAAACACAACTCGGCATCCACCAAACGCTCCGGATCATCGAGCGCACTGCCTGGTAGTTCAGCGGTAAAACTGCCCGGATTGGCTTCCATCCGCAACGCCCAGCCGTCGCGCCACGGGCGAAATCCCTGCACCACGCCACGGACCTCAATCCGCTCGCAAGAATCAGATCCACCAAAAAACCTGGCAGGAATCATCATACGCGCTTCCGGCATCGGTTTCTCACCCATCACTCGCAAGGTCCTGGGTAACAAACCCGGAGCGAACCCCCCCGCAAGAGTGACGCCTTCGATCTCCACCTCCAACCCGGCTCGAATCTGGGCGAGGCTGTTGCTGTCCCCAACCCAGATGTGTCTCATGCGGGCCTGGTCTATCTCCACCGGGATTCCAGCCGAACCATCCTGCGCTGTAAACCAGACTCCCTCAGGATCCCTCCACGTAACCACACAACGCACATGAACCGGAAGCCCTTTGGCCGCCTCCTCCCGCGACAAGTCACGAACATCTGACAGGCGCGAAAGAACCTCTGCCTCTGCTTGAATCGCCCCCAGCACAAGCGCCAGTAAAAATCCGACCCAACCCCAATGACGGAGGCTTTTCATGTTTTCATCCTATCAGCACCGACTGGCACCGACAATGACTTCCAACAATACCAATCGCGAATGCTTTTCGTCCGTGGAGTTTCTCATCCGCTTCAGTCCTGTTCGATGACATTCATTCCAAATGCACCTTAAAGCGATAAAAGCGTTGAACTGACGCGGGCGATTGTGTCGCCAGCACCACCTGATTGCTGGCCCTGATGTTCGTATAACCGGGCACGCCCAGCCATTGGGCTGGCGGCAGGTTGGTGCCGTATTCGAGCTCGTAAATACGTGTGCGCCCCATGTAACCCGGGCCGGTCGCAGCCACGGCGTCGAAACTGATCTGGACTTGTCCGCCAGCCTGAGTTGCCGCCAGCAACAGGAGCTTATCCGCCACGGTGGGATTGCCGCCCGCAATATATTCCTCCCCATCGTTGTAACCGTCTTCATCGGGATCGGCATTCGGATTGGCGTCGGGATGGCTGGCCGAACCGAAGTATTCTTCCTGCCAACTGTCAGGCAGTCCATCGTTGTTCTCGTCGGCGTAACCCTCCACTCCGGCCATCCACCGGAAAGCGCCCGATTCATACGCCCCCAGATCCGGGGCGGCACCCGCATACCCGTCGGTAATGTAGGGAATCACACTGCCCGCATCAATCGCCGCCGCTCCCGGCAGCAGCCTGAAGTCGCGGTCCGTCCAGTTTCTGAGCTGCGTCTGCGGCACGGTGGCGAGGTAGAGGTTGTTGCTAAGATAAACATGGAACGTGTTGGCTGCATTGAAGAAGTTCGTGTCGGGATTGTTCCGGGATGAAAATGGCGGCGTGTAAGTGTGCGTGTTGGCATCGTCGCAGTTGAAAAGCGTGTTGTTGTAGATTTGATGGCCGTCATTGGGACCGTTTAGGCGAATCCCCGCGTCCCCCAGTCCATTCCAACACACATTGTGATCCACCAGAAAATTGCGGCAGAAATTGTCGAGATACAGGAGCAACGCGAGGCTGCCGACGATATGACTGTCGTGAAGCCAGTTATAGGCCAGCCGCGTGGGCGGCCCGGATGGCCCCTGCGCGTTTTGGCCAAACGTGTAAATCACGCCGACATCCTTGCAGAGTTGCCCTGGCTCGTAGAGATCGTTGAACCGCACGTCGTGCCCGGTCCCGGAGGAAATGACGATATCCCGACCGGAATGATGGGCGGTATTGAACCGCACACTATGACCGGAGCCGGACATGGAAATGCAGCACGCATAGGTGCCGGCATAATCCGTGTTGTAGATGTGATTGCGCGTGATCGTATGGCCAGTGCCATTTGCGTAAAGGCCCGTCCCGGCCGTGTCGCAGAGGGTGCATCCGCGCACCGTTGCGCCGCTGCCGGCGAGCAACACACCGCGGCCCTCAACCCGCCCGCCGTCTATGGACCCGCCGTTGGTGAAAGACAGGTAGTGGCTCAGATACCGCGCCTTGCAGTTTTCGAGGATGTTGCTCATGCCATTGAGCCGGATGGCACCGGCGCGCGTTTGCAGGTCGCGCAGCGTGATGTAATTCAAGTTGTCAATGTCCACGCACCAGTTCCGCCGTTTCAACTCGACCAGGTGAGCGCCGGGATTCGCACCGCCCGCAACACGCAAGTGCAACTGCGACCCGGCCGGATCGAGATACCATTCGCCATCGGCATCCAGCAGACTGAGCTTGCCATAGACGAATCCCTTGCCCGTGTCCATGGTCTTGCCGTCCTTATTCGGCCACCACCAGTGCGACACCTGCTCGACAGACAACGTCCCGCCGCTGTTGCTGGAAACAAGTGCCGACTGCCACCCCCAAGCCTGGCCCACGCCACCCAGAAAATGTGCTCCGGACAAATTGCCCAACGCGCCAAACGCGGCGCTCGTGATGGTGTAATTGTTCGAGACGGTAACATTGGCCGTGGCTGGATGAAGCAAATCGCCACCTCCATGATTCGGATGTCTGGCCTCGTGCTGCAGGTCGCCGTCCACAAAGACCTGGTTGTAGCCAGTTCCAAGATCCCACCCCACGCTGGTCTTGTAGATGCCGTTGCTCGTGAATGTCCATGACCCCGGCACCACGTCGCACCCGGAAATCGTCGCCACTTCGTTACTGTAAGCGGTAATCGTAATCGGCGCACCGGACTGGCCGGATCGCGCCGGCACCAGTGTTTCGCGATAGACCCCGCCACGTAGGTAAAGCGTGTCACCCGGATAAAGGAATGGCATCGCTGCCGCCAGCGTCCGAAGCGGCGACCCCAATGTGCCTGCATTTGTGTCCGATCCACTGCTCGAAACAAAGATCGTCTTCGGCTGCGATGAGGACTCCACCACTTCAATCGAACCGTTCACGGCCAGATTGTTTACCCAGGTGTAACCGGCGGGCAAATTGACCGTGGTGAAGCCGCTGACCGGCTGGCTGAACAGCGTAAACGTGTCGCCCACGGACAACGCCGGGCCGAGGTTGGTGACGGCCAGCGTGCTGCCGGTGACACTCAACGTGCCCGATACCACCAGAGAGTCGTTCGTGGCCGGAGTGTTCGTGGTGTTCAAACCAAACACCGCCTTCGCCCCGGACTGCAACGTAACATTGCCACTGGCCGTCAGCGTCGAGGTGTAGTTGCCCGGGGTCAGATAGACGCCTCCCGAAGGGGCTAGGGTGCCGTTCGATTCAACGGTGACCGCTCCGCCCAAGGTGCCGCTGCCACCCAATTCCGCGCCGTTCTTCACCGTCACCGGACTGGTGGCGATGGTGCCGTTGATCCGCAAGGTGCCATTGCTCACCGTCGTGGCTCCGGTGTAGGAAGCCGTCGAATTGATCTGCAGCGTTCCGCCACCCAGCTTGATCAGTTTGCCGCCGGCGTTGTCGGTATCTTCCAGCAAATCCATGCCCGCAAAGATCGCCGGGTAGGTGGTGATTCCAGCCGTGTCAAAAATCGCCCCGCCCGACCCAACGAGAACCTTCATGTTATGGTAACTGGGGTCTTGATCATTGATGATGGGCGTCCCACCGGCAGAAATTGCGAGGCAGCGAAACGTCCCTCCGTTCAGACGGACCACATTGGTTACATTCCCATTCCAACTATTCGCCAGAAAGAGTTTTTGCACCACCAGCGTGCCGCCGTTCAAATTGAAATTAAACCAGTTGGCGGCGGCTCCCCCCGTGCCCAGTATGATGCCCCCCCCGTCCATGTTCGTCAAAGTCCCGCCGTTCATCGTGAAGGAGGCGTTGCCGCC
>JBBQYD010000318.1:0-6379 GCA_038209025.1 Verrucomicrobiota bacterium
CCCGGTCTCACTCAATTCTCCGCTCCATCGCTGATGCGTGCTTGAACGCGTCCCAACTCCGGACCTATGTTGCCGGGGATGGCTGTTGAATTAACTGAAACGCTTCTCAGCAAGGCCGCCGGCTGGGAGGTCATGAAACGGGCTCGCGCCTACATCGAACAGGGGCAGGTGCTTAGCTCTCACTGGGCGCCGCCGCTCCTGCGCGGAGTGGTGCAGGCTGATCAAATCTCGTTTCGTGCTTCCATGGTGGTCAAGAGTGAACTTGACATCGAGAACCTCTGCACGTGTCGCGACGCCCGTGAATGGGGCAAAATCTGCGCCCATGGAGTTGCGGTAGGCTTGCACTGGCTGGATGGGCAACGACCCGCCGCCCCACCCCAGCGCCAACTCACGGATGAGAAGTCTTCTCCCCGACCCCTGCTCAGGCAGGCCTCCAGCCTGCGGCTCGACCCGGCGGGTGAACCCGCGCGGCTGCAACTCATCTTTCCCCCCAGCCTCGAGCAAGCGCTGGACCGGGGTAAAATCATGCTCGTCCTTGAAGCCCAATGGAATGGCGGCCGAGCGCCCTTAAACGCGCTGCCCAAGGGGCGCCCATTTGCGTTTTCCGAGCAGGATACGGCGATCATCCAGAAGCTTGAAAGCCTGGCCGGAGGCGCGACACCCGCGTTGGTGCAACTGGAGAAAATGGAACTGGCCGGACTGCTCCCGCTCTTCGTTAACCACCCGAATCTGACGCTGGGAAAGGCTGCCGCCCTCGCGGTTACCGCCACGCCGTTCAAGATGCCCCTGCAAGCCTCGCTGCAACCCAGCGGTGAGATCCGGCTGAGTTGGCGGGGGCCCGCCGGGCCGCTGGCGCAGGTCGGCGATTGGGTCTGGCAGAATCGGACCTTTCAGCCCCTGGTGCTGCCGCCCGGGATGGCGGCGGTGTGCCAGGAGCCCGTGCTCATCCCCAGGCACCAGGTGCCGCTTTTTCTCAACCAGCAATTCAATCAGTTGCTGGAGGCTGGGCTGCAAGCCAGCTTCAAGCTGGAGGATTTTTCGCTGGCGCCCCGGTCGCCGCATTTTCTGCTCGAATTGAAAGGGGGGCTGTCCCAGCTAACCGGCCTGCTGCAATGCGCTTACGGTCCCCGCATCATGACGCTGGGAGTGACCGCCGCCGAGGAGAGCATCTGGCTGCCCGACCCGGCAAATCCGACCCGGTATTCGACCCGCGATTTCGGGGCGGAGCGGGCCGCCCTGGCCCGCCTGCAACGCCAGGGCTTTTCCAGCCCCGATGGCCAGGGGAAGATGCAGCTTCACGGACAAAACGCCGTGCTGAACTTCTTTGCGCGCGAGTTTCCGAAGATTGAAAAGGAATGGACCGTCTCCCTCGAGGAACGCCTCGAACGCAGCACCTCGCAAAACCTCGAGCGCATCGAGCCGCGTTTCGAGATCACTTCCTCGGGGGTTCAATGGTTCGATCTGGGGGTGGTTTTTTCCGCGGCTGGAGGACAGACCTTTTCGCAAGCGGACATCCAGCGATTGCTGCTTTCCGGCCAGAGCCATACCCGGCTCAACAACGGCAAGCTTGCGATCATCGACACCGGCGCGGTGGAGGAGTTGCAGGAAGTATTGCTGGATTGCGCGCCCCGGCAACACGCGCAAGGATATCGCGTCAACAGCGCGCAGGCGGGTTTCCTGGAGGCCACCCTGCGACAGCATGATAATTGGGGGGTGCATGCTCCTGCGGCCTGGCGCGAACGCGCCGCCAAACAAAGGGGTGACGCCCAACTGGCCTGCCCCCCCCTGGGCGACCTGGAGGGCGTGCTGCGTCCCTACCAGAAACAGGGCGTCGCCTGGCTTCAATTCCTGCGGGAAAACCAGTTTGGCGGCATTCTGGCGGATGAAATGGGTCTGGGGAAAACCCTTCAGGCGCTGGCCTTCCTGCGCTGGGTTCGCCAGGCGGAGCCGGGCCGTGCGCCCATGTTGATTGTCTGCCCCACGAGCCTGATTTTCAATTGGGTGGCGGAAGCCGCTAAATTCACGCCCTCATTGAAGGTTCTGGCCTTGCACGGGCCCGACCGCCACACCCGGTTTTCGCAAATCCCACAAAATGACCTCATCGTGGCCAGTTACGCGCTCATTCGCCGCGACGCGGAACGCTACCGGGAGCATGAGTTCGATACCGTGGTGCTGGATGAGGCCCAACACATCAAGAACCGCCGCACCCAAAACGCCCAGGCGGTAAAAGCGGTGCGGTGCCGCCACCGGTTGGTGCTGACCGGCACCCCGCTCGAAAACTCGGTTCTGGACCTGTGGTCGATTTTTGACTTCCTGATGCCAGGCTATCTCGGCGCCGCCCAGGATTTTCGCGAGCGCTATGAAATTCCCATCACCAGGGAGAAACATGCGGAATCGCAGGCCCGCCTGGGCCGCCGGTTGCGCCCGTTCCTCCTGCGCCGCTTGAAGAAGGAAGTGGCCGCCGACCTCCCGGACCGACTGGAACAAGTGGCTTTTTGCGAACTTACCGCGGACCAGCGTGGCGTTTATCAACAGTTCCTCGACGCCACCCGCAAGGAAGTCCTGGGAACCGCCGGCGCCCAGACGGCCGGCCGCAGCCGCATGCTGGTGCTCAGCGCCCTGCTGCGTCTGCGCCAGGTCTGTTGCGACCTGCGTCTGCTGCCACTGGAGGGTATCAATCCCGAGAACGCCTCCGGCAAGCTGGAGATGTTCTCGGAGTTGCTGGAAGAGGTTATCGATGGCGGGCACCGAGTGCTGGTCTTCAGCCAATTTGTCAGCATGTTATCACTCCTTAAGGAAGAGCTGACCGCAAACGAAGTGGAATTCTGCTACCTGGACGGTTCCACCACCAACCGCGGCGAAGTGGTGCAGCGATTCCAATCCAATGCCGCGATCCCCGTTTTCCTGATCAGCTTGAAAGCCGGCGGGGTGGGCTTGAACCTGACCGGCGCCGATACGGTCATTCATTTCGATCCCTGGTGGAATCCCGCCGTGGAAGACCAGGCCACCGACCGCGCCCACCGCATCGGCCAAACCCGGGTTGTGACAAGCTATAAACTCATCGCGCGGGACACCATTGAGGAGAAAATCCTCACCCTGCAAAATCGGAAGCGGGAGATTATCCGGGCCACCATCGGCGAGGAAGAGTTCGCCGCGTCCTTGAACTGGGAGGAAATTCAGGAACTGCTGGCGTGAGCTCATCAGACTTGCCGGGAGCGCAGCGGAGCGACGCTTCGGTCTAACGTGATCCGCCGGTGGCACTGCGAACGTGCAATCGGCAGGAGCGCCAGTTGCCAGACTGGCTTTCGCTCGTTCGATTACGGTGTCCGCTCAGGCTCGGGATAACACCCCCTCACACGGCCGTGTTTTTTCTACGTCATCCCGTTGAGCCTGTCGAAAATGTGCCCGGCGGTCCAGGTCAGGCATGCACACGTGGTTCCCACTCCAGTCCGTCGGCCTTCTGCAGGTCGTCCACGCCTTCATGCAGGAAGCGGATTTGAGCGAACCGGCAGAAGCGGCGGATGTCCTGCGTATGGTCGCCATAAAAGACGACGCGGTGCAGGCCGCAAGACCAGTTTTCCAGGAAGCGCTCGGGGTTCTGAACTTTCATGGTGAGCTTCGTGCGGCAACCCCACTCGACGAACGGGCTGTCGGTGGCGTCGCCGGTGGCGAACAGCATCTTGTCCGTGCCGATGAGCCGGGCCATCGAGAGCTTTCGGCCGACGGGCATTTTCACCTGGAGGGATGCGCCCTTGCCGTCTTCGAGGTGGCTGCGGATGAGGTACGGGGCGGCGGCGCGATCCGGCCCCTCCATCTGGGTCGCCGCCACGCAATGCGCGTGGATGATGCTGGACGTTGAAAGATCAAACACGGGATCGGTCACGAAGCCGGGGCGCCCCACGAGGTAGCTGAAGATGAGGTGCGTCATGCTCGACTTCAAATCCGCCTCGCACACGCCGCCCAGCCCCAGGTTGTTCAAACGCACAAAGCCGAGGCATGGGTAACCCATGTTTCGTTCCAATAACCCCATCCCCAGACAGTTCATCGTGAGGAGCACGGCTTCGTGCTGGGCGAGCAAATCGCGCATGGCGATATACATGGTGGAAGATTTGAGCACCTCATCCCTGGTCGGCTCCACGACCTTCTTCGCCTCCTTGAGCCAGCGCCGGCAATCGGCCATCGCCTCGCTGCGATCCGCGGCGGCGTAGGCCGTCTGCAGTTCCGGCAACCCGACATTGAGGATGGCGGTGCCGAACTTCTCCTGGATGGCTTTGCAGTAGGCGGCGTCCGCGGGGCCGTGGTTTACATGCAGGATGCGTGCTTCCTTGAGCCGGTGCAGTGCCCGGAATGGACGGATGGCGGCCAGCACATCCTCGAACCGGCTGGTGGGATAAACCTCGATGAGTTTGCCCTGCCGCTGCCAGCTCGCAATGGTATGCCACTCATGGCCGGTGTAGGGCAGGCTGAAAAGAACGATCGGGATTCCCAAATCCATCAGGCTTTGAAGTTGCGCCCCGATCCCCATGGTCAGGTGCATGACCAGTATGCCGTCCACGCCGGCGAACTGCTCTTTGGCCTTCGCCAGGGCCGCGTCATCCTGCACCAGGCCGGCGCTGATGAACTCCACGTCCGCCATACGTGAGCCAAGTTTGGCAAGCTCACGTTCGCAACGGTTCATCTCGGCGGGGACGTCCACCGCGTGGCTGGGCCAGCCCGGACTCTGGCGGCCAAGATAGATCTTGCCGATGCGCACCTTGGACGAGAGGCCGAGCCTGGGGCTGGCGGTGGCGGCGGCCAGGCGTTCCGCCAATCCGCTAAAGACACCGCAGGCGACGACTCCGGCCGCGGTGGATTTCAAGAAGCAACGACGTGTGGTGAGTGTATTCATGGATTGACCTGTCAATTTATTGGTTCCGGGAAGCACGCTGCCCAGCCTACGCCAGTGACCCGAAACTCCGCAATCAGAATCTCGCCGGGCCGGGTCACCCACCCCCCGGCGCGGTTTGCCATTGAGCCGGTGGACGGCAGACAGCGGCGAGCAGGAAAGGCTGCGCTGCATCAAAGGGGAGAACTGCTGCCGGACCACGCCGAGCATTAACTGGAGCAAATCTGTTTGTGTCTCGGAGCCTCGGCCAAGGCGCCCGTCGTGCTGGCCGGCCGGCTTCCGCCATCATCATCGGCGAAGAATGACTGCCCCTGGATCAAATGTTTTTCGCCCAAACCATTTATGCGACCACTGGTCTGGTTCGTTCCAATCGTCTGTTGTGCGGACGTCCGCCCCGGCGAATCGGCTTGGATAGCGGGTTGCGTGCGTGCGCCCACGATCCGGAGCAAATCCGACACGGCATCCCCGAGGGCGGTTGCCTGGGCTTGCAGTTCCTCGGAGGCAGCGGCGCTTTCTTCGGCGCTGGCGGCGTTGGACTGTGTTACTTTGTCCATTTCGGTCACCGCGGTATTCACCTGACCGATGCCGCGGCTCTGTTCCTCGGAGGCAGATGCGATCTGGCCCACCAGTTCGTCCACGCGCCGGGCTTTCTCCACGATTCCCATCAAACCCGCGGCGACCTTGGCGCTCATCTCGACTCCCCGCTGGCTCTTGCTGACGCAGTCGGCAATCTTGTCGCTGTTTTCACGCGCGGCCTGCGCGGAGCGTTGGGCCAGGGTTCGGACCTCGTTGGCGACCACGGCAAACCCCAGGCCTTGCTGCCCGGCTCGCGCGGCCTCCACCGCGGCATTCAAGGCCAGGAGATTTGTCTGAAAAGCGATTTCATCAATCGCCTTCAGCGATTTGGCGATATTGTCGCTCGCTGCCTTGATGTCGGCCATGGCGGCGGTCATGCCAGCCATCTCGGAGGCGCCGGTCTCGGCGGCGGCGCGGGCATGGCTGGCAAGCTCCTTTGCGTTTCTTGCGTCGGTCGCGTTGCGTTGTGTCATCGAGGCCATTTCCTCCAGCGATGCGCTGGTTTCCTCCAATGACGCGGCCTGCTCGCTGGCACCAGTCGCAAGTGATTGGCTCCCCTGCGCAATCTGCCCGGCGCCCGCGGAGACGTTCTCGCTGGCGGTGCCCAGGGCCGAGGCGATGGCCTGCAGGCGGCGGGAAATGCCGGCCCTCATGCCCCAGCCAAGCAGCATGACCACGGTCACAATGCCGCCCATCGCCGCCATCGTCTGAAACGAGGTTCGGCGGGTCTTTTTTTGCTCGGCAGTCATCTGCTCCACCGCGTTGCGCTCATTCAGTCCGGCGTAGGCTTCGACATCCTTGAGCAGGATGCCATAGCTTGGGGCGTAGCCCGCCACGAATTCTTCGTAAGCCGCCCCTCCATTGCCCAGCAGCAAAAGGTCGACGACCTTCTTCTGGGCCTTCATCAGCTCCGCAAAG
>JBBQYD010000319.1:0-6379 GCA_038209025.1 Verrucomicrobiota bacterium
GACCAGGGCATTGGACGAGTCCGTGCAGAACTTGCGCGCTCGGGGCAACTGGAGAACACGGTGATTTTGTATTTGAACGACAATGGCGGGTGCGCCGAAGTAATGGGACGGCGCCCGCTACCCGAGCCCCCGGCCGCCGAGTTGAAGCCTATGGCGCCTGATACTCTACAGGACCGTATTCGGCTCCCGATGCAGACCCGAGACGGACGTGCCGTGAAGTCGGGGCAGGGGATCATGCCCGGTCCGGCGGATACCTACATCGCTTACGGTCTTGAATGGGCGAACGTGTCGAACACCCCCTTCCGAGAGTACAAGCACTGGGTTCATGAGGGAGGCATCAGCACACCATTGATCGTCCATTGGCCGGCGGGGATTCCCCCCTCACGCAGGGGCAAGGTGAACACTCAAGAAGCGGGGCACGTCATTGATTTCATGCCCACCTGCCTGGAGTTGGCCGGTGCAACGTATCCTCGGGAATGGCAGGGGCATCAGATCAAGCCCATGGAGGGCATTTCGCTCGTCCCGGCGTTTGGCGGCAATCCCTTGAAACGCACCCAACCCCTGTTCTGGGAACACGAAAGCAACCGCGCGGTGCGCGAGCGCAACTGGAAGATTGTGGCGAAGGAAAACCAACCGTGGGAGCTCTATGACATGCTCAGGGATCGTACCGAAATGAAGAATCTCGCGGCTGATCATCCTGAAGTGGTCCAGGCGCTTTCCGCAAAATGGGATACCTGGGCGGCGCGGGCAAACGTCCTGCCACTCGGGGCATGGAAAGAAAAATGAAATGAAGAGAAAGAGTCTTTTAGCTGCTGCTTTCTGTTTGGGTCTCCTGGTGGCGTTGCTGCACGCCGGAGCCGCAGCCGCTGAGCGTCCCAATATTCTCATTATCCTGGCGGATGATCTGGGGTTCAGTGATGTCGGTTGCTATGGCGGCGAAATACAGACGCCGAACATTGATCGGCTTGCCGCAACCGGGGTTCGTTTTACCCAATTCTACAATGCGTCGCGTTGCTGTCCCTCCCGGGCCGCTTTAATGACCGGCCTTTATCCGCACCAGGCGCAGGTTGGGGATATGGTGGACGAATACGCCCGGCGAGTCCGGGAGGCACTCAATACTCCCGCTTATTCGGATCGGTTGAATCCCCATGCGCCCACCATTGCCGAGGTGCTGCGCGCTTCCGGTTACCGCACCGGCATGTCCGGGAAATGGCACCTGGGCTATCGCCCGAACGAATGGCCCGCCGCTCGTGGGTTCGACAGCGCCTTCGGGGTCATCGAGGGGGCGATGAACTATTACGGATTTGGGGTTCAACACACCGGAGCTATTACCAACCCGCCGATGGCGCTTAACCACGAGGTTTTCATCCCGCCGCGCGAAGGATTCTTTGCCACGGACGCCTTTACCGACTACGCCGTGAAGTTCATAGAGGAGACCGCCACCACCCCGAGGCCCTTCTTCCTGTACCTCGCCTACACCGCGCCGCACTGGCCGTTGCACGCAAAACCCGAGCACATCGCCAAGTATCGCGGCACCTATAAAGAGATTGGCTGGGACAAACTTCGCGAGCAACGGGCTGCAAGGCTGGCGGCGGCGGGCATCATCGATCCCCGGTGGGCCCTGGCACCGCGTCCGGCCAATGTCCGATCATGGGACCAGGCACCGCCGGTGCGCCAGGACCAGTGGGATCAGGAGATGTCCATTTACGCGGCCCAGGTGGAGGAGATGGACCAGGGGATCGGGCGGGTCCTTGCGGTGCTGCGAAAAACCGGGCGTGAACGGAATACCCTGGTGCTGTTTCTGTCCGATAACGGCGGGGCCGCGGAGGATCCCAATCGTAGTCTGCCTGGGGCGGTGCCTGGCAGACGGGAGAGCTATGAAGGTTACGGCCTGGCGGGGGCTCACGTCAGCAGCAGCCCTTTTCGCAAAACAAAGAAGTTTACTCATGAAGGCGGCATCGCTGGACCACTTATCGCCAGTTGGCCGGACGGCATTCCCAAAGCGCTTCACGGGAAGCTTAACCACAGCATCAGCCACCTGATCGATATCATGCCCACCTGTCTGGAGGTCGCGCGGGCGGAGTTTCCCAGGCAATGGAATGGGACTGCTGCCCTGGCCCCCGAAGGGATTGGCCTCGCACCGGCATTTCAATCGGTTGGGAACATTTCTCGATCCAAGGCGCTCTTCTGGGAGCATGAAGGACAGCGCGCCGTTCGTGACGGCAAATGGAAACTTGTCGCCAGCCATGACGAACCCTGGGAGTTGTACGACATGGAAGCCGACCGAACCGAGTTGAAGGACCTGTCCTCTGAGGAGCCTAAAGTCGTCACACGACTGCTCGCAGAATATGAAGCATGGGCTGCGCATACCGGGGTCAAACCCTGGCCAGTGCTCCCGAATCCGGCGCCGAAACCAGACCGTCCACCAAACCAGAATTGACCCCTCCGATTCACCCTCAACCATGAAAATACTCCGCTTCCTGGCTCTCTCGATCCTGTGCCTCTCCAGCGCCGTGCCGTCCATCGCGGCCAACGGAAAACCCAATATAATCGTCATTCTTGTGGATGATATGGGTTTCTCTGATCTCGGGTGTTACGGTTCGGAGATCCCCACCCCTAACCTGGACAAACTGGCGGCGGGAGGAGTGCGCCTGACCCAGTTTTACAACACCGCCCGGTGTTGTCCCACGCGGGCAGCCCTGCTCACGGGATTATACTCGCATCAGGCAGGCATGGGCTGGATGACCACCGATTTTGGTCCTGAATACCCGGGGTTTCGCGGGCGCCTTCTCGAAGACCGGCTCACCATTGCTGAGGTGCTGAAGCCGGCCGGCTATTTTACCGCCATGACCGGCAAGTGGCACCTCGGGCAAGGCCCGCGGCCTCCCGCGGAGCGGTTTGACCGTTCCTTGCAAGCCATGGCAGGCGGTTTCTATTTTCCGAATTCCGGCGGGAAGGAATCGCAAAATCTCTTCCTTAACGGACGCAAGCTGGAAAAAGGCGCGCCTGAGTTGCCACAAAAATGGTACTCCACCGATCTGTGGACGGATTTTGGTTTGCGTTTCATCGACGAAGCCCTGGTGGAGAAGAAGCCGTTCTTCCTTTATCTGGCCCACAATGCGCCACACTTTCCCTTGCAGGCAGACCCTGAGGATATCGCCCGCTTCCGCGGAAAGTATAAAACTGGATGGGACGCACTGAGCGCTGCGCGGCATACACGGCAGATTGAATTGGGCCTCATCAACAAAAACTGGCAAAAGGCGGCCCGCCCGGCCGATGTCAAGGCGTGGGACACCCTGTCGGATATCGATAAGGATCATTTCGATAACCTCATGGCCATTTACGCGGCTTGTGTATGGCGGATGGACCGCTCGGTCGGGACCCTGGTCGAAGGGCTCAAGAGACGAGGCGTTTACGATAACACGGTGATTCTCTTCATGAGCGATAACGGCGGAAATGCGGAAGGTGGCCCGCGAGGCACCGCCCGGGGCCCGGGCGAGTTAGGCAGCGCGAACTCGGTCGTTTTTTGCGGCGAATCGTGGGCCTGGATGCAAAACACGCCGTTCCGAAAATTCAAACATTACAATCACGAGGGCGGTATCGCGTCGCCGCTGATTGCGCATTGGCCGGCTGGCATTA
This sequence comes from Verrucomicrobiota bacterium, assembly GCA_038209025.1. Taxonomy (GTDB): domain Bacteria; phylum Verrucomicrobiota; class Verrucomicrobiia; order Limisphaerales; family UBA8199; genus JBBQYD01. The sequence continues at coordinate 3,640 of JBBQYD010000319.1, forward strand.
AAGCTCGCGGCGAGTGGCGGACCGAACCGGCCCATCTTATCGACATCATGGCGACCTGTATTGATTTGGCTGGCGCGAAGTTCCCCGGAGAGTTCAATGGCCGGCCGGTGCCCCATCCAGAGGGCGAGTCGTTGCGCCCCCTGCTGACGGGCCAACCGGCCAATCGAGCTCAGCCAATCTTTTGGGAGCACGAAGGCAATGCGGCCGTGCGTGAAGGCGAATGGAAGATCACGCGTCTTGGCTACCAGGCGCCGTGGGAGCTGTACAACATGACGGCCGACCGCACTGAGCAGCACAACCTGGCGTCTGAAAACCCGGAGAAGACGCGGGCGCTGGCGGCAAAATGGGATGACTGGGCAAAACGGGCTTCAGTCAAACCGTGGCCTCCGGGAATCGGGTATCCCCGGGCGGAGGGACAAGCTGCGCCCGGGGGCAAGAAGAAGCGTGCCGGCAAAAAGAAATAGTCCGCGTCCACATGGAAACCAGTTTCAGAAATCGCATGAAGATAATTGCCTGTTGCCTGGCAGTCATGGTCTCGGTGACCAGTCTGCTGGCGGAAAGCCCCGCCAGACCGGACATCGTGATTTTTTTGACGGATGACCAGGGTCCGCATGATCTTTCACCCTTGGGAGGAGGAGAGTTCAAAACTCCCCAAATGCAAAAGCTGGCCGATGTCGGGATCACGTTTACGGATGCGTATGTAGCGTCCCCGACTTGCGCCCCGAGCCGTGCCGCGCTATTGACCGGGCTTATGCCCGCGCGCAACGGTGCTGAGGCCAACCACAGCAAGCCGCGCCCCGAGATCAAGAAATGGCCGGCTTACTTTCAGGAACTCGGCTATGAAGTCGTGGCGTTTGGCAAGGTATCTCATTACCGCCACACCGCCGATTACGGCTTTGATTACTATGCGCATGACACGTTTCATGATGATGCCGCCATCCCCGCCGCGGTTGCCTTTCTGAAAGGCCGGCAGCAAGGCCCGCGGAAGCCCCTGTGCCTTTTCGTGGGCAGCAACTGGCCGCATGTTCCCTGGCCGGAAAAAGACCTGGGCTACGATCCCGGTCGGCTGCCGCTCCCCGCCGGCACCGTGGATACTCCAAGAACCCGGATATGGCGCGCCCGGTACGCTGCTGCGGTAACCAAAGCCGACGAAGACCTGGGTGCCATCCGCGAAGCCGCGCAGGAGTGCCTCGGCAAGAACACCGTTTTCCTGTTTTCGAGCGATAACGGCGCACAATGGCCTTTCGGCAAATGGAACTGTTACGAAGCTGGAGTGCGGACTCCCCTGATTGTCGTCTGGCCCGGCGTCGTGAAGCCCGCCACTCGCACCTCGGCGATGGTGAGTTGGGTGGATTTCCTTCCCACCCTGCTGGAAGTTGCCGGCGGCAAAGCTCCCGCGGGTCTGGACGGCCGATCCTTCCGGCGCGTGCTGAAAGGCAAGCGCAACGATCATCGCGACCGCATTTTCTCCACGCACAGCGGGGATGGTCGATTCAACATTTATCCCACGCGCGCCATGAGGGAGGGGGATTGGAAGTACATTCGCAACCTCCACCCAGAGTTCGCGTTTACCACCCACATTGACCTGCCCGTGAACCTCGGACAGCGGGATTACTTCGCCACCTGGGAAGTGGCCGCAAGCACCAATGCCCAGGCCGCTGCCATTGTGAAGCGGTATCATCAGCGTCCGGCTGAGGAGCTTTACAATCTGGCGGCTGATGCGGATGAACAACGCAACCTGGCCGCCGCCCCCGCCCAGGCCAAGCGGTTGAAGCGCATGCGCCTGGATCTCGATAACTGGATGCGCGCCCAGGGCGACCTTGGAACTGTCTATAACGAACCGCGTTTATTGGCCGATCCAACCAGTTACGGACCGGCTGCTTTGCCGGTGGAACCTGCGAGGAAACCCGGACCCGCCAATCCGTCGCCGCGAGAGAGCAATTAATTCCGGCTGATCAATCCCGGTGGGTTTGCGGGGATACGAATCAGCAAAGTCCAGTGCCGGGTTTCCAGACGTTCTCGCGCCCATCGCAGTCGGCCCAGCCTGCGGCTGTTGGATGGCGCCTGACTCACCCAGAAACCGGCCCAGAGACACTCCGGGCCCCCGTCAGGATCAGGGGTGAACCGCATTCTTGACGTCCAGCGCCACCACCGATGCCACGAGGTCTGGGGCCAGCGATGGCAGAGAGATGGCCACGCCGTCCGGGGTGGACTCGGTCTTGAGAGCGCCTTTTTGTGCCAATAGCCGTGCCGCGAGTGGTTTGCCGGGGAGGTTCCTGACCTGCAGCAGGCCGTCCTTTGGCCAGTCGAAGACGTGAAGGTATAACCGGGTCTTGCCGTTACGCAGGGGCTTCTGAGTGCAGCGGCCCCAGGCTGGCTTCTCGAACGGGCTTGCAGTGGTGCCATAGATGGACTCGCCATTCACGCTCATCCAGCGGCCGATGGCATGCATGGATTTTACGCTTTCCTCCGGAATGGTCCCGTCACCTTTTGGTCCTATGTTCAGAAGGTAATTGCCCCCTTTGCTGGCAATATCAATGAGGTTCCGAATGAGTGTTTCGTCGGATTTCCAGGCTTGATCGTGCTCACTATAGCCCCACGTGGTGTTCATGGTCATGCAGGTTTCCCAATCCACGCCCGGCATGCCGGTGTCCGGGATATGCTGCTCGGGGGTGATGAAATCCCCGAACTGAGGGTCGAGACGGGGTAAAAACCCGGCGGTGCCCATGCCGGACCACCC
>JBBQYD010000320.1:0-6378 GCA_038209025.1 Verrucomicrobiota bacterium
GGTGCGGCTTTTCAACAGTCTCCTCGACCGGAACCAGGGGTTGATCCGAGCCATGCGTGAATCGCTCGACAATGTGGCTCACGATCTGCGCACTCCCCTCTCCCGGATTCGCGGCACCGCCGAACAGGCCCTGCAAGCCGCCAATTCCGACCCGGTCACCCAGGCGGCCCTGGCTGATTGTGTGGAAGAATCCGAACGCGTGCTCAGCATGCTAAATGCCCTCATGGACATCACCGAAGCGGAGACCGGAACGATGAAACTGCGCCTGGCAACCGTGGACCTCTGCCAGTTGGCATCCGAGGTGGTGGAGTTGTATCAGTACGTGGCGGAGGAGAAGAACATCACCGTAAAGACGGAATGCCCCACCCCCTGCCAGGCGCAGGTGGATCCTGTCAGAATCCGACAGGTTCTTGCCAACCTGCTCGATAATGCGCTGAAATACACACCCAATGGAGGTCAGGTCAACATTCACGTACGCAACACCTCAGGTGAAGCGGTGGTGAGTGTGAAAGACAATGGCTTGGGCATACCCCCGGAAGAGCAGGACAAAATCTGGGCACGGCTGTATCGCGGGGACAAGAGTCGATCCCATCGGGGGCTTGGACTCGGCTTGAGCCTGGTGCGGGCGGTGGTCACAGCCCATGGCGGACGGGCCACCGTAACGAGTGCCCCCAATGCGGGAGCGGATTTTAAGGTCTTTTTGCCACTCGCCAGCGTGTCACCAGTTCTGGTGACTGGTTGACTTCGCACTTCGTGTTATTCTTTTCCTGTCACGATGCAGAAATGCAGTAGTCAGACCGTGTGTGGCTGATAGGCGTATGTCTGCGGCGCCGCTTCGTGGGACAGATTTACTGGTTCTCAGTGTAAAGTGTGTTCAAGGCCGGGCCAAAAGCCCGGCCTTGATGCTTTTGGGGAGTGTGCCTGGCAAAACCGGTTTGGGGCCGTGCTCCCGCCGGAGCCGATTTGTATAGATGGACATGAGTCGAGAAATTGTGCATACCTCTATTGAGCATGGCTCGCCTTGTCCTAAAATCAGGAAGTTCCGCCGGCCAAATCTTCGAATTGAGATTGGGCAGCAACCGCTTTGGACGCAGTCCCGATAACGACTTTACGGTCGAGCATCCTACCGTTTCGACCACGCACTGTGAGATCCTGCTGGGAAACAATCGGCTCACATTGCGGGACGTGGGCTCCACGAACGGCACTTTTCTCAACGGCGATTCCGTAACCGAAGTGGAGTTGCTCACCGGTCAGACTTTTTTCCTTGGTGAGATGGAATTCCTGGTTGAATCCACCGAAGTTACCGTCGCAATCCCCAAGTTCGATATCCCACGCCCCGCCCCGCCGGTGGTGCTGAACGACGGCGGCATGCTCTGCTCCCGCCACCCGGATGCCCGGGTCACCCATCAATGCACATTCTGCCGGGAGGTTATGTGCGATGCATGTGTGCATCGTCTCCGGCGAAAAGGCGGAAAACTGCTGAAACTTTGTCCGCTCTGCAGCCACACCTGCGAAGTCATTGGTGGGACGGGGAAGAAAAAGCGCACCTTCCTTGGGTTCCTGCAAAAAACTGTCAAAATGCCGTTCCTGCGCCGGGGAACGGACGAGTAGTTATAAGATAAGCAATGACCGTGATGTACGCCTCCACCCTGGCCACGCGGCATAAATCTTGAGGCGTTATAATATTCGTGAAGCGGGTCTCACCACCACAGGTTGTCCGGGTTAGGCGCCTGGCCCTCATACCTCTCCCGCTCGCCCGGCTTGAACTTGCAGTTCTCCACATGCCCGTCGCCATACAACGTGGGAAAATGCGCCTGACCTCGAACGTTGTGCCAAACGCTCTGGGGCGCGTTCACATCCCGGTCAGCAAACCACGGCCAGTCGCTCATGATGATCTTGCTCGCGGCGCGCCTCCCGATCTCCGCCCCTTTGATAGGCTTGGCACGCGGGGTCCCACGGGCGGATGGATCACTGTCCCCACCCATGTGCTGAACGGCATACCGTTCCACAGCCCAGGCCATCAGGTAGCTATTGCCCCAAGCCTCAAAACAGGTCACCTTCGGGAAGGTCGCCAATCGCAGGGAATCCCCCCGGTCTGCCGGACAAGCAAACATCTTCAGCGAATTGCCCACATACGGGTTCACCACCCGGTTGGAAGCGGGATACCCAGCTCCATGATAGGGGGAGTATTTGGCGTCCCCGCTGGCCCCGCCCCAGGTCTCCCAATTGTTGTAGGCAGGGTATGAGTCAGCGTGGTCCTCCGCATACATTTTCAAAGCCAGCCCGATTTGCCGCAAGTTGTTATAGCACTGGGTCCTCTGAGCTTTGGCTTTGGCCCTGGCCAGGGCCGGGAGCAGCATCGCTGCGAGGATGGCGATGATGGCGATAACGACCAGCAGTTCAATCAGAGTAAAACCCAATTTACAATGCACCCGGTGTGCCTGCTTCGGTTGGTTCACGCGAAAAGATTACAACCATCCATCACCCTTGGCTAGTCCCGAAAAATCGCGTGATGTCCGTCGTCTGGCTGCACTAGATTGCTATTGTGCCACTGGACGCGCCGATGCGCCTGCTTTCGAATTCGTGCATCATGGGCGGCGCGCGCTTGATGCCCAGCGTCAGGCCGCGCTGCGAAATTATGCCAGCAGGCATCAGGAATTCAGTCATCGGTTACATAAGTCTGCCAGTAGCAATGGCTGCGATTGGGTCATGCGCTCTGGAGGCGCCTGCAATTTTCGATAAATGAACGAACCGCCTAAACGGCCGCCGCTGGCGCTGCGCACCCTGGCAGTCTTCGAGGCTGTCAAAGGTGCCCTGGCGCTCGCCGCCGCCTGCGGTCTCCTCTCCCTGCGCCACACCGACCTGCACACAGCGACGGACGCCTTCCTGCGGCATCATCGAATCGACCCGGAGCAGCACTACACACGGCTCTTCATCGAATCCGTAGCTCGCATAACCAACCACCACGTTGGAGGAATCGCAGCGTTCGGTCTGGCGTACGCCCTGATCCGTTTCGCGGAAGGCTACGGCCTGTGGCGTGGCAGACACTGGGCTGAATGGTTTGCCGCGCTTTCGGCTGGCATTTATTTGCCGTTTGAACTCAGACATTTCGCCCATCACCCCACCCTGTTCAACGCCGGCGTCATCCTGCTCAACATCGCGGTGGTTGTTTATTTGGCAAGGCTGCTGACTCTGCAGAGGGCCGACCGGATCGCGCAGAAGTAGCGGTATGAAGCAAGGTGCTTCGCTGTAAGTTTCGGCGTCACTCACCAGGAGTCGGGACTGGGCGAATCACCACCCACACCGATTGTCGGCTGTCGGCTTTACGCGACTTCACCCCACGCCGGGGATACGCCCCCGCAACCGTGATCCGGAAGCCATAGGGCGCTCTTCGCCCCCGGCGGCATTGCCTGGGCGGGCACGCAAAGACCGGCGACCGGCAGAAAGGCTGTCTGACACCACCATCGCATCGGCACCCGAGCACAGCTCCACGGGCGGCCTGACCGGCTAAATCGCTAATGGTCGTTCCACGTAAACTCGAGGGTGCGGCTGGAAGTCGCGTTGGTTTTCAAGACCCTGACCAATGCCGTGGCGGTGTGTCTGCCCGGAGCGGGGTTGGGCAGATGAAAAACATGGTAATGATCCGCGCCGGCAGCGGCGCGTGATTGCCGGGAAGCGACAAAAACGGGTGACACCTCGGCGCCATCCACCGTCAGTTTCACCAACTGAGCCATCGCGGTCTTCGGCCGCCCTTGCGTGGTGTTTTCGAAAGCGCAGCGCACCCGAATGGCAACGCCCTGCCGAGGCCGGGCCACCTCGAATTCATCCGTCGGCTTGACCGCTACAATGGAGACGAGCGGGCGTTGGATCTGCGGATTATCCCACCAACGCCAGTCCAGCTCACGACGGCGCGCGAATTCGATGGCTTCCGGCGTGCCATGCATCCAGGTTTCGAAACCGCTGACAGAATCATGACGGACCGCGACAACCCGATTCCGCTTAAGCGCGTCGAGCCAGCCTTTCCAGGTGGGCTCCATGGCGAGAAAGAGAGTGCGAAATCCCGTCGTCATGTCGGCAAACCACCACGGCTCGTCACCATGCGCATCCTGCAGGGCAACAAATGGGATCTGGCCTCGGTAACGATGCAAAAAAGGCTCGCTGTTGGTGAAGTCGGGATTGCCAAAATGGAAGGTGCTGATAGCGGCGTAACCTCCGCGCTCGATCGAGTCGTCAAGGTAGAGACGCACCAGTTCCTCGTTTTCACCGAACTGCCAGACCAGCGATCCGCCGCGTTTTTGCAGGGGGGCGAGGCGACGCTGGCGGAATTCCGGCCACGAGAGGACGCCCGCGCCCGCCATTGGAGCGCCGAAATCCTGCCCGGCAGGAACCATCAGATCGCTAGTATGACTATAGGTGCCCAGGCCAGGCACCCGGACCCACGTGCCGTATTCCTCGTTGGCAACGAAAAACGTCACCGGAACCTTGTGCTGATCAGCGGTGTGCTGCGCCCGGGCAATCCACTCCGGCTGGGCGTTCTTGGCACCCCAGAGATGGATCCGCAAAGACCCGGCCAAGTCCGCGGCCTCGGCAGGACTGCCTTTGCCATGGGCTTCGAGTTGGATTGAGAACACCTTTAAACCCCGGGGAAAAGACGAGCGGGAAGCAGCCCGGTGAGACTTTCGAGCCGGCACGTTGGCCAGCGCGCCCAGCGCGTCCAAGGCGTCCAGCGCACGGTAAGTGGCCAGGGGATTACTCAGCCAGTTGGGACGGTCGCAAAAGCCACCGTCTGGATTCGCCAGTGAGAGCAGGTAGCCGATGCAGGCGTTGCGCCTTAAGGGTCCGGCGCGAAGCAGCTTGAGCGCACGCACAGCGGCCCAAGTGTAGGCCACATCGTCCACCGCGGCGAATCCGGCCTTGGGCTGCCACGTGAAGCCGCCACCGACAAGCTGGCAGGCCTGCAGCCAGGCGATGGTTTCATCACGTTTCTCGGCTGCACGCCCAAGCGCCTGCAAAGCCTGTAGGCCCCACCATGTATTCAAGGCGTGTCCATCCCCGCCATCCTGCCTGGGCGTGTTGTTGAAACTGCCATTGGCTCGGCGTCGGGCGTCGAGGTACTCCACGTAAGCGGGAGAAAGCTCTTCGAGCGGCAGTTCAAGCAACCGGCGGCACGTAAAGGCAGCGATTTCGTGGGCGAGAATCGGATTGCCCTGTTGTTCGTACTGTTTGAGGTAAACCGTGGGCTGCGTCCAACCGCGAACCTGCTCGCGAAACGAAGAAGCGTCTTCGCCGAGCCAGAGGAGGCTTTGAATCTGCTGCCATTCGAACTGGCGATGTTCCTGCTCCAACTTTTTGAGTTGGGATGGATGGTGCGTGCGGACAAATGCCGCTAAGGTGGAACTGTCACGTGGCGATTGGCTGAGCAGATGGAAACACCCAATCGCGGCAAAGGAGGGGGTGAGGTGGGAGTGCTCCTGGCCAGCCCAGGCATAGCCGCCGTCCGGCCGCCGGTGAGTCTCAAGGTAATGCAGCACCCCCGCACGCCAATCGAACCCGGGCGTTGTCCGGCCGCAGACGACCCAGGGCAAGGCACAGCCCACACCGGCCACCGCCATGGTCTTCAGCATTGCGCGGCGGCTCAGGCTGGGCGGCTTGCACGCACGATGAGTAGGCATCTGAGACTCGCTTTCCAGATCAGCGGTTCTTGTCCTTCTTCCCTCCTATGGCACCGCCGATCTTTGCTGACGCTTCGCGGATCGGCCAAAGCTCAGATTCCAACCGGGCCGACTTCAGGTAATCCTCGAAGCGCTTGACTATCTCGGGGAGTTGCGCGGCCAGGTCGTGCGCTTCAGCGACATCGGATTTCAGGTCGTAAAGCTCGAGCGGCCGACCGACTCCCAGGCGAACGGCTTTCCAATCGCCAATCCGGGCAGCCTGGGTGAAACCGCGCTCGTGGAACTCGAAGTACAACGGAGGATGGGCGACGGCTGTGCCCTCAACCAGCGCCGGCAGGATGGAAATGCCGTCCAACCCCGCGGGCGTTTTCTGACCCGTCAGTTCCGCCATGGTTGGCAGGTAATCCCAGAAAGCCCAAACCTGCTGGCTTGCCACACCCGGTTTGATTCTGTCAGGCCAGCGGGCGATCATCGGCACGCGGATCCCGCCCTCATATAGGTCGCGCTTGATGCCGCGCAAGGCACCGGCGCTGTGGAAAAGGTCTTTCCGTACCAGGCCGCCTTCCTCATGCGGTCCATTGTCGCTGGCAAATGTGACCATCGTACTCTGATCGAGGTTCAATTCCTTCAACAACGCCATCAGCCGTCCGATATCCAGGTCCATCCGCGTAATCATAGCGGCCATTCTTTTCAGGTTCTCGGGCCA
>JBBQYD010000321.1:0-6375 GCA_038209025.1 Verrucomicrobiota bacterium
GGCAATCGTGGCAATGGCCATCGCGTTGGAACCCGAGCCGGAAGTTGTGACTGTGACATCGGGTGCTCCGATGTAGCCAGCGCCCCCGTTCGCTCCGATGGCCAGCGTGCCGCCGGCAGGATAGATACCGCTGCCCTCTGCTTTGGCCAGAGCCACCGAATTTGAAACCGTGTAACCTTGCGTATCAAACACCACGCCGCCGTTGTAAACAGTCGCACTGCTGAGTCCGCTCTTGATCAAAAGGCTATTATCCCTCCCGGCCTGAAGCGTGCCGCCGTTCAGGTTCAAAACCGCACTGCCGCCCGAGGAATTATTCCGGTAAATGGGGCCGCCCAACCGCAGGGTGCCGCGATTGAGGTTCAGTGTGCCATTGCCGCCGGCGCTTTTCTGCAATGACAGACCGGTGGTATTCAGGTGCGTAACGATCGCCGTACCCCCGGCCTCAGTGCCCAAGTTCACCACCCCAGTGCTATTAGCAATATCCACCAGGAGCATCTGGTAGGTCGGGTGGATCGTGGCTGTGCCGCCGGTAAAAGTGGCCACTCCTTTGCCCGTTGCCTGCCCGCAGCCGATGGCAAACCAGCGCCCGCAATTGAAATTGCCCCCCGACTGCACGAGAGAGCCCAGCCCGCCGAAACCCAAACGAAACCCCGCGCCGTCAGTGATATTGAGGGTGCCGCCTGCCAAGTTGTAAGCGCCGTAGGTGGCTCTGCCGGTCACCCCCAAGGTGAGATAATTGACATTTCCGAAATTGAGGGTGCCGTCGGTCTGATTGATCGCGCCAGCTCCGGTGTCGCCGGAGGCCCCGTTGCCCCCCACATACATCACCAACGAGCTGCTGCCGGTGGCAAAGGTGGACGTGGCGCTGCTGTTGAGATTGAGCACCCCGTTGCCGGAGGCACCCCCAACCCGTAGAGAACCGGCCGCGGTGCCCGCGCTGGCACCCTGGCCGCTGTAGGTCAGGCTGCTGGCCCCGATGAGCGTATGGCCCGAATAGGTGTTCACCCCGGTCAGGAACAGCGCCCCGTCCCCTAAAAGGCTCAAGCCTTGTGAGCCGGCCAACACGACTCCAACGGTTGCGGCTTGATTGTAGACCGTCACTGTCGGAGATCCGGAACTAACCGTCAGCGTGAGGGGACCGCCGGTGCCCGGCTCCAAACTCCAATTGTGGTCCGGCGCGGCATCCCCGAGCACCAGGTGGCCGAGAGTGCGCGCGCCGTCCAGCGTGACGATCCGGTCGGCCTCCAGGTTCACCTGGCTGAAATCCGCCACCGAATCTGTCCCGTCGGCGATGATGTTCCCACTCCAGTTGACGCTAGCAACCCAACTGCCTCCCGCCGGGTTGCTCCAGAAGCCGCTGTCGGCGAAAGCCGGACGGAAAGGGAATGCCAGGGCGACAGCCAAAAGGGCTGCGCCGATCGTTTGTCGGTTGGGATAGGGAGGTTTCATTATGATAGGTGTGTTTGATTGGTGTGTTTTAATGGTTGGAGCGGTTTTATGGCTTTGAGACTGTAGTTGTGGCGCCGGGCCGGGCGGAGGTAACATCAGGTTGAGGCGGTTCATGGCGGGGGTTGGTGGTTGCTGTCCATCGTGGTGTTGAACACATCGAGCCACTGGCTGCGCGGGACGAACTCGGCGTGCCCGTCGCAGAAACTTGCCGTGAATCCTTCGATGCCGTGGTGGTCGCCCGGGTCGGGCCACGGCACTCTGGGGATGGTCGGCTGGCCGCTGAGGCCCTCATCGGCATCGACCAAGAGGAAAATGCGCGCCGCCCCAGGCTGGATGCCCCGGGTCCTCCCGCTGTACTGCTCAAGGGTAAAAGCGCCGACGCTGCTCTTGGTTTTCTTAAGATTATGGGGTGCGGCGAAGTTCCCAAAACATTGGTAACTGAGGCCGGGGGCTGTCTTGCTTACTGCCAGATAACCCAGATCGACGTAAACCGTGTCAGTCGACTTGTTCGGCTTGGCCAGCGTATTGGAGCGGATAAAGTTGTGCGTGCTGGGGCACACATAGCTGGCGAAGGTCCGGACATAGGCCGGAAAGAGCCAGTTAAGGTCAGCGTCGGAGGCCGCACGGTCCGACTGGCAGCCTGGGACCTGAGTGGTGGAGACCGCCGAGAGATTCCAACTCGCCCCGGACAAATTGCCGTTGCTATCCTCCGCGTAGAGCAGGCTGCCCAAACCCAGTTGCTTGAGGTTGTTCAGGCAGCCCACTTGCCGGGCCCGCTCTTTGGCCTTGGAGAGGGTCGTCAAAAGTACGGCCGCCAGGAGCGCGATTATCGCCAAAATCACGAGCAACTCCAGCGTTGTGAACGCGCAGTTCCAGGCCGAACGGTTCTTCATGCGAATTGAGGCCGGTTGGCAGGGTAGCTGGCCTGCCCCAGCTTGTGCATCGACCTTTTGGTCGAGGGAGGGTGAGAGGCTTGCCTTGGGCGAGGCCCTGCATAAACTGAGCCCCGTGTTTCATTTTCTACGCCAAACGCGACTGTTTTTGGCGACCGGGCTCACCGCTTGGGCTCTGCAGTTGCACGCCACGGAGAGTTCGCGCGCGCTCTTTACCCGGGTCTGGCGCTCTCACGAGGGCCTGCCGGGAAACGAAGTGACCGGCCTGGCCCAGGACGGCAGCGGGTATCTCTGGATTACTCATCTCAACGGCCTGGCTAAGTTCGACGGCGTCCGGTTTCAGAACGTCCCCCTGCCACTGCCTTCGGAGCGAGGATTCACCATTCGACGCCTGTTGCGCGTTTCGGGAGATCGGTTCTGGCTGGCCATGGACCGGGGTATTGTGGTGTTCGTCAGCCCCGAGCGCACCAATGTGCTCACCTCGGCCGATGGGCTGAGCGATGCCAGCCCGCTGAGTATCGCCGAGAGTCGGGATGGGGCGATCTGGATCGGCTACAGCGACAGCACCGCCTGTCGCATTGTGGGGCAACGCGTCACGCGGTTTGGCGCGCAAGAGGGCTTGGCCCCGACCGGCAGTTGCCGGCTGGCCACCGACCTGGAAGGCCGTGTGTGGTTTGCCCAGGCGGGCCGGGCCGGGATTTGGGACCACGACCGGTTTCAAACGCTGGTGACCCTGCCCGAACAACATGTGCGCATCGCCCGCGCCTTGGGAGGAGGCGTTTGGCTCTGTGCCGGCTCACGGGTGCTTTCCTATCGGCTGGGGGAACCATTAATCGAACAGGCCCAATTGCCCTTTGAACGAGAATCCGCCATTCCCGAACTGCTGCTGGAAGACCGCAGCGGCGCGGTTTGGGTGGGGACCTTCGGCAGCGGCTTGTATCGGTGCCGCGGCACCAATGTCGAACCAGTCCAAACCTCTCAACGCACCATCCTGAGCTTGTACGAGGACCGCGAAGCCAGCATCTGGGTCGGCACCGCCGGCGGGGGCCTCAACCGGCTGCGCCCACGCGTGTTGGACCTTCAAGACATGGAAGGGGGGCTGCCCTTCGAAACGGCCCGCACAGTGTGCGTCGACAGCACGGGACGGGTTTGGGCCGTGGGCCGCAACGGCGCCCTGGCCTATCAGGAGGCCGGCTCCTGGCGGCTCTGTGGAGCCGATGACGGCTGGAGTGAAGAGGTGGCCACCTGCCTCGCTGCCGATGCTCAAGGGGACGTTTGGATCGGCGTGCAGCGTTCCGGCGCGATCTATCGTTGGCACCGGGGCACCTTTAGCCGGCTGGACCGGAGTGACGGCCTGGCGGGCGACACGGTCCGAATCCTCCTGGCGAGCCAGACAGGGGCCCTGTGGGTCGGCTTGCTCGCCCCCAACTGCCTCCAGCGCTTCAAGGACGGCAAATTCCAAACCTTCCAGCTGCCGCCAGGCTCCCAGGCCATTTCGGCCGCGGCCGAGGATGGGGCCGGCAACCTCTGGCTCGGAACTGGGGATGGCTTGCTGTGGCGCGTCACCGGAAACCAACTGGTCGATGAGACTCGGCGCGCCTTCCAGCCGGGCCGGACGATCACCTGCTTGCGGGCCACTCCAGAAGGCAGTCTCTGGATTGGCTATCTGGGTGCCGGGTTGGGCCGGTTGCGCCCTGAAGGCTTCGCCCTCATTGAGCCTCAGCCTGGTTTGCCCATAGGCTCGATTTGCAACCTGATGCCCGACCGCTATGGCGCGATATGGCTTTCGACCGACCAAGGCATTCTGAGGGTTTCCCAAGCCGCCCTCGAGCAGGTGGCCGAGGGACAGGTCGCTCAGGTCAATGCCATTTACTTTGCCTCGGATGAACTACTCGATCTCCAAGGGTTTCCCTTCTTCCCCTCCGAGGCGGCGGAGAGCCAGGATGGAAACCTGCTCTTCCCGCAACTGACGGGTCTGGCGGTGGTGCATCCGGAGCGGGTGGCCACCAACTGGAACCCGCCGCTAGTGCTCATTGAAACCGCCACCGCCGACGACCGGCCCTTGGCCCTACCCCAACAAGGCGGGGTCGTGCAGTTGGGGCCGGGACTGCGCAAGCTGGAGTTTCAGTTCACCGCTCCAAGCTTCATCGCCCCGGAAAGCATTCGGTTCCGCCATCAACTTGAAGGGGTCGATGAGGATTGGGTGGACCTGGGAACCCAACGCCGGGTTACTTACACGCGGCTGCCACCCGGCAAATACCTCTACCGGGTGACCGCCTGCAACTATGCCGGGGTCTGGAATGATGTGGGCGCTCAGGTCCACTTTCAGGTCCGCCCCTTTTTTTGGCAGACTCCCCTTTTGAAAGTGGCCGCTGGACTTTTCCTGCTGCTGGGCTTGGGCGGAGTGGTCCGCTACCTCGCCACCCGGCGGCTCCGGCAGGAGTTGCGCCATGCGCGGCAAGAGGCCGCGCTCGAGCGGGAACGCGCCCGGATCGCCAAGGACATTCACGATGATCTCGGGGCCAGTCTCACGCAAATCTCACTCCTCAGTGAACTCGCCACCAGAAATCTCCCACCCACGGACGCCATGGGAGAACATGTCCGGAAACTGGCTCAAACCGCCCGCCAGGCTTTTGGCTCCCTCGATGAAATCGTGTGGGCGGTGAACCCGCGCAACGACACCCTGGCCAATCTGCTCGATTACCTCGCGCAATTTGCGCTGGATTTTCTCTCCTCAACGCACGTTCGCTGCCGGCTTGATTTCCCGGCGCAACCGCCGGCCCAGCCCGTTTCCGCTGAGGCGCGGCACACCCTCTACCTGATCCTGAAAGAAGCGCTGAATAATGTGATCAAACACGCCCAGGCCTCCGAGGTGCGCCTCCGCGCCCGCCTGGTTGACGACTCACTCCAACTGACCATTGAAGACGATGGGGTGGGGTTTGAGAACCCAGGCCGCAGGCCGGAGGCCGACGGCCTCCTGAACATGCGGCAGCGTCTCGAGGAGATTGGCGGCACCTTCAAATTGGATGGCGACGCGAACCCGGGAACGGTAATAGTGGTTGCGGTGCCGCTGGCACGCCCCCGGGCGTCCGCCGCCCCGGGGGCTCAGGCTCCCACACGAAATGAGTAAACGAACCATAAAAGTCGGCATCGTGGAGGATGTCACGGAAACCCGCGAAGCGCTGGCTGCTCTGGTCCACGGGGCCGAGGGATTGCGTTGCGTTGGCGCGGTGGCAAGCGGCGAGGCCGCGCTGCGTGAACTGCCGCCCCTGTCTCCCGACGTCGTACTGATGGACATCAAACTTCCCAGAATGAACGGCATCCAGTGCGTGGCGGAACTGAAGCGGTTGCTGCCAGGTCTGCAGGTCCTCATGCTCACCACCTACGAGGATAGCGACTTGATCTTTGATTCCCTGCGCGCCGGCGCGGGCGGCTACCTCCTCAAAAAGATGCCCCCGGCAGATATCCTGCAGGCCATCGGCCAGGTTTATGAAGGCGGCTCGCCCATGTCCGTTCATGTCGCCCGCAAAGTCGTAAACCATTTCCAGCAGATTCCTCAGCCCGCGTCGGAAGTCGAACGTTTGACCCCGCGGGAACGAGAAATCCTCGACTTGCTTGCCAAAGGCTACCGTTACAAGGAAATCGTGGATCATCTCAACATCAGCCTGAGCACCGTCCGCACTCACATCCGCGCGGTTTACGACAAATTACACGTGCAGTCTCGAACCGAAGCGGTGGTGAAGCTGCTGAGCCGGGACCCATCCGGCTCCTGAAACTCGTGGCGTCCCTCCGGCAATCCAGGCACGCCGCCAGCTCGTTTCCGCACTGCCTCCGGGAAGCGTTGCATCCCGAAACCTGCACCATCCCGGCAACCCGGCAAGCCCCCGCCCAAAGCAAAACTGCTGTCAAAACTGCTGTCAAAACTGCTTGCCCCGGAGGTAAACTCCCTCTAACCTGATTCCGGTCTTTGAGCTTCAGCTCTCATGGACATCCGGACAATGCGCGGTTAGCTCAGTGGTAGAGCATTTCCTTG
>JBBQYD010000322.1:0-6368 GCA_038209025.1 Verrucomicrobiota bacterium
GGTGCTGGCGGCCACCGAACTTGGCCTGGGCACCTGTTGGATCGGCTGGATTCAACCGCGCGCCGTGGCCCGGGTCGTCGGTTGGCCGCGCGCCGTGAAACCAGCGGTCGTCATCACCCTCGGCTACCCCCGCCAACCCGAGGCCGGCCCGCCCCCGGCCTCCCGCCGCAAAGCCTTGAACGAACTCGTGTCGTGGTTATGAGCGATTGGCCCGGCGCTCCCCGCGTATAGGATTGCCGGGGAAAAGCGTCAAGGTCATTTCCTGGTGAACGGTTTTTTTGGCTTGACCGCAAGCGGGATGAACTGCCCCATTAAGGCATGCAAACCGCCAAAGCTGACGACGCCCCCCGATCCGCACGCGCCCACTCCCTCGACGGCTTCAACCGCCGCCGCTTTTTAGCCGTCACGGCCACGGCGGCAGCGGGCATCAGCATCGTGCCCCGGCATGTGCTGGGCGGTCCTAAATTTGTGCCGCCAAGCGAGAAGATCAATATTGCGATCATTGGCTGCGGTGGTCAGGGGCAGACGAACATGCGGGCGTTGTTCCAACTGAATGACGCCCAAATCGTGGCGGTAGCCGACCCGTGCGAGACGCAAAACCTCCAGTCGTTTTACTTCAAGTCCACCGCCGGGCGTCTGCCGGTCAAAGCGCAAATCGAGCAACATTATTCGACCAAAACTCCCAATTACAAAGTAGCCGATTACGAAGACTTCCGGATCATGCTGGAGAAGGAAAAGGGAATTGACGCCATTCTGTGCGCCACGCCGGACCACCTCCACGCCTATGTGTGCGTCAATGCCATGCGGCAGGGCAAACACGTCTATTGCGAGAAGCCCCTGACCCATAACGTGTGGGAAGCCCGCCTGGTTTCGCGGGTGGCCAGAGAAACCGGCGTCGCCACGCAACTCGGGAATCAAGGCCACTCGGGCGATCATATCCGCACCACCTGCGAAATGATCTGGGGTGGAGCGATTGGCGAGGTGCGCGAAGTGCATGCGTGGACCAGCGCCTCGCGGTGGAACAAGAATCATAAGGGCGGGCGTCCCGCGGAGGAGCCGGTGCCCAAGGGCGTCAATTGGGACTTGTGGCTGGGACCCCGGGAGCCGAGGCCCTACAGCTCCATTTACAACCCGGTTTCGTGGCGGGATTTTTGGGCGTTTGGCACCGCGCCGATCGGTGATTTTTTCTGTCACAATTTCGATCCCGCCCTGTGGGCGCTAGACCTGCGGGAGCCAGCCAGCATCGAGGCCTTTCCATCCGGGAGCGTGGATGCGGAAATCGCCCCGGCTTCCGGTATTTACTATTATCAGTTCCCCGCGCGCGGAACCCGGCCGCCGGTTCATTTCACTTGGTATGAGGGCGGGCTCATGCCGCCGCGTCCCGATATCATGGAGGAAGACGATCAACTGGGCGCGAATGGAAACGGCATTCTCTTCGTCGGCAGCCAAGGTTATCTGACCTGTGCCGGCTGGGCTGGACGCCCCACCCTGCTGCCCGGCAAACGCGACTCGGAATACCAGCGCCCGGCCAAGACACTGCCACGCTCCAAAGGCCATCATCGAGACTGGCTGGATGCCTGCAAAGGCGGCCCGCCCGCCAGTTCCAATTTCGAATACGGCGCGGCGCTGACGGAAGTCGGACTGCTTGGCCTGGTGGCGATGAGAAGCCGCAAAAAGCTCCTGTGGGATGCCAAGGCACTGAAATTTACGAACGCGCCGGAGGCTGAGAAATATTTGAAAGGCAGCTATCGCCCGGGTTGGGAGATTGCCTGAGCCCGGCTGCGGGAACGTCCAGGACCCCTGGCTGCGGCAGCCGAATGCCGGGTTCCTGGGCTCCCGGAGCGATCCGAGCAGAATCCCGCCGAGAATTGACATCCATGGCTGGCCAGCACATCCTTGGTTTTCTGGATGCAGCGTGAGACCAAGCCTCCGTGTGGCGCTTGCCCGGGAGGCCGTAAACTCGCGGCGTTCCCTATTAAACATGAGAGCTCGACCAAATCAAACTGAAGCAAAACGACTCAAAGTCCTGTGGGAATACGAGGTGTTGGACACGGTGCCCGAGGAAGTTTTTGATGATTTAACCGAGTTGGCGGCGCGGATTTGCGAAGCCCCCATTGCCCTCATATCCCTGGTGGATGACGAACGCCAGTGGTTTAAGGCCAGGGTAGGCACAACCCTTGGCGAGACGGCGCGCGATATTTCTTTCTGCACCCATGCCATCAGGCAGACTGACCTGTTCATTGTGCCGGACGCCACCCGGGACAAGCGGTTTGCCTCCAACCCACTGGTGGTTGCGGACCCTAAAATTCGTTTCTACGCCGGCGCGCCCCTGATTACCGCCGATGGCTACGCATTGGGCACCCTCTGCGTCATCGACAAGGTTCCCCGGGACCTGCTGCCGGATCAAAGACAGGCCTTGCGCATCCTGGCAAGGCACGTCGTGTCGCAATTGGAACTGAGAAATCGCACCAACGCGCTGACGGCCGCCCGCCAGGAGGGCAGCCGGTTCAAGTCCGAGGTGGAACAACTCCGCGACGAACTGGCCACCGCTAAAAAGAAACTGGCCAAATTCGAAGCTGGCAAAAAGGGTGAAAAGAAACGCCGCCCCGGGAAAAAGAAGTAACAAAAGGCGATTCGAAGCCGACTGCGACCGGGCCAAAAAGGCCCCGGCCACAGTGCGTTAAGCATCATTGGGCATGGCGCCCCTCAGGAGTTGAAGCGACGCGTCTAGGGCGCCGGTTCAGGCCGAAAAGTCACCTTGAGAACCACCTTCTCACCAATCCCGACCGGCACCGTGAATCCCACGATGCTGACTCCAGGATTCGGGGTGTCGAACTTATTGGGGGGCGGGTTCGCCGGCCACGATTGAATGGAAACGCCCGCTGGGGAGGCAACTTCCATGCGCAACCGTTTGCCGTCTTTGGTGAGCCAGGCCCGGTTTTTGCCGTCGAGTTGGAGCGTCGCGGGGGTCGTCATGCCCCAACGAACGCTGGCGGCCTTGCCCGCGCCGGTCAGGGTATCCTCAATGATCACGCTCTGATCAGGTTGCAGCGAGAAGCGGCGAATGGCTTTGCCCAACTGGCCCGCATAGGTCTCGCTAAGATCGACCACCGCGTGGGGATTCCGGGCGTCGTCCGAAAACTCCGAGATCGGGGCCTTGCTGCTGACCACCTGCTCGGCATCGTTGACCAGCAGTGTACTGTGCGCCCGGTTGTGGTAGCGGAAAATGCGCCAACGATCAGAACCCGGTTTGTTATTCCAAAGGCCGATGCCGAGTTGCTCCAATTTATTGTAGTCCTCCGCCCCCAGGTCCAGGGACCAACGCACACCGGCGGCATCGAGCACGAACGAGCCGATATCCATGTGCGCGTGGCTGGCGGAAGGTGTCCCGGCTTTGATGGCCAGGTAGGTGGCGGCGGGGTTCGTCCAGGAGGCGCGCAGAACCCCAATCGGGTTCTGGCCTTTGCCCAGCCAGCTTAAAGTGGCCGGCGCCTGCTGCTCCATTCCCGGCTTGGCCCAGACCAGGATGAGGGGGAAATACCGGTCTCCCTGGCTTTTGCCCGCCGTTCTCCGGACCTCGCTCAATTCGCGGTCGAGCAAATCCCATTCGTACCACAGCCACTCGGGATGCCCGGCGCGCGCCGCAAACCAGGTCATCGCCGGGGAGAACCCGGTGCCGCTGCCGCAGTCGCTAAAATTATAGGTTCTTCGGGTGGGTCCCATTATTTGAAGCAGGAACTCGCCGGATTTGAGGAACCCGGGGCTCTGGCTCAGGCCGAAATCCGTCCGCAGAGCCGATTCCAGCATGGAGATCAGCATCACGTTGAACGTAGTGCCGTAGTTCCAATAACCGGGTCCCTCCGGATACGTGCCGTCCGGGTCATAGACCTTCATTGCGGAAGGCAGACCTGCCAGCGCGCGGCTGACCACGTCGGCTGCGCGCCCCGGGTTGTCCTCCGCCAAGGCGAGCGCCCCGGCCACCATGCCGGCGTGGCAAACCTGGTTCCAGTTGTTGCCACCACGCTCCCAGCCGTGTCGGGACCCGGGTGCCAGGTACGGCCCCAGGCCCTTCTGCTCGATGGCATCCTTCACGGTCTTGCGCAAGCCGGGTGAGAGCTGATCATAAAGCCAGTCATAGCCCACCGCGATTGCCATGGTCATCTCGGCGGTGTCGAGGAAATGGGACGGATTCCAATCCGGCATGCGGGCCATGGCCTCCATTTCCGCGATGGCTCGTTCGGCATAGCGCGCGTCATGGGTCAGGCGGAAGGCGAAGGCCAGATGCATCATGCGGCCGAGGGCCTCGCGCGAACGGCCCAGGAGGCGCCGGCCATCTTTGTGATACACCACCGGGGCTTCCTTGAGCATGTGATCCGCTGTGATGCGCACCGCCTCCCAGGCGGCCTGGAGCCGCGGGTCTTTGGCGGCCGTGTCGCGAACTCGCGCCTCATCATTGGTGGTCCAGAACAGGCGCGGATGGTTCGGGGCTTGGGCAATGCGATCCAGAATCTCCGCCTTCGGAGTTTCCGCGCCCTGGGCCAGCGTCGCGGAAACGAGCAGCATCGCGGCTGCTCGCGCGGTCTGGTTTATGAACAACCGGCTGAAGTTTTGTAGGCTCATAAGATTCAAATTTTCTTGGCGGAACCGGCGGGGATGCCGCCAGGCAGTCAAGTCATACTGCGGGAGGCGGTGGCGGAAGTCCACCCGTTTTGATTGGTCTCAGGCGATCCCAGGGTCCACCTCTTCGGCCTGCCAGAGCCAGCGGCCTTCCATGCCGCCAGCGATCACCAGATGCTGGCCGGTGATATGCCGCGCCAGGATGTCCGAGGCAAGGAACACGGCCGCATGGCCGATGTCCGCGGGGCGGCCGATTTGCGGCAGGGCCATGGTGGCCGTGGCTTTGCGGACCATGGCTGGATTCCCAAGTTTGCCGGCCAACCGCGGGACCGCCGTCCACCCTGGGGAAATGCAGTTCATGCGCCCGCCGCAGTAATCACCGGTGTGCGGCGCGATGCGTGCCAGTTCGTTCTTGATGGAGCGGGTCAAGCCGTAAGCGATGGCTGCCTTGCCCGCCGCGTAATCGGCGTGGCCAGCTTCGCCGAAGACCGCGGCGGTGGACGCGATGCACACCACGTTGCCCCGCTTTTGGCGGGCCGCCAGGCGCAGGAATTCGCGCACGCTGAGAAACGTTGTGGTAAGCACGCCATCCAGCGTTTTGCGCCAGTGTTTCAAGGACATGTCTGACAACAGGCAATCGCGCGTTTCCCAGGAGGCGGCATTGGCCACGAGGGTGTCCACCCGCCCGAACTTCCTGACGGCGGACGAAAACAGCTTTTCCGCTTCAGATTCGCGGCGCAGGTCAGCGCGAATGAGCAGGACTTCCGCGGGCCGCAGTTCACGGCGGAGGCTTTCAACGTGGTCGCGGCCCGCGCGGTATTGCAGCACCAACCGGGCGCCTTCGGCCGCAAACGCCCGCGCAATGCCGCCCCCGATGCCGCCCGAAGCACCCGTCACCACCACCACTTTGTCTTTCAATCCAGTTTCCATAGCCATGTGAAAAATCGCTTCTCTTAATCCTTACGCTGGCCGGTTCACGGGCAGAATGATGCTGAAGGCTGCCCCCTCCCCCGGCCGGGATTTCAGTTTGATCCTGCCTCGGTGCGTCTCGACCACGCGAGCGACAATGGCCAAGCCGATGCCGGTCCCCTTTGCCTTGGTGGTGTTGAGGAGGGATTTGAACGCGCGCCGCCTTTGTTCCTCGGACATGCCGTGCCCGGTATCCTGAATGTCGATCCCCACGTGGCTGGTCCGCGGGTTTGATCGCCGCGGTGAAATGGCGCGTGTTTGGATGGTGAGGGTCCCGCCCTGGGGCATGGCTTCCACGGCATTCAGGATGAGATTGAGCAGCGCCTGTTCCAACTGGGTGGCATCCCCCATCACCAGCGGCAGGTCCGGGGCAAAGTGCCGCACAAGCTCGACATTCTGCTGCTTTAGTTTGTGGCGCACCAGCAGGCACAATTCGTCGATCAACTCGTTCATGCCGACCGGCGCCATCCGCGGCTCGCTGGTCCGGGCAAAACCCATGATTCGCTCCACGATCTTGTTGAGATGCTCGATTTTTTCATCGATGATTCTGGCGTCTTTCGCCCGCGGATCGCCGGGCGGAAAATTCAGGTTGAGGGAGTGATAAAGCATCTTCATCACGGTGAGCGGGTTGCGGATTTCATGGGCGACTTCCGCCGCGAGCAAGCCCAGGGCGGAGAGCTTCTCGTTTTGGCGAAGCTGCTCTTCCATGTCCACCACCCGCTCGTAAAGCTGCGCTTTTTGAATGGCGATCGCGGAAAGCTCGGCAAACGCGGAGAGGATGC
>JBBQYD010000323.1:0-6349 GCA_038209025.1 Verrucomicrobiota bacterium
ATCTCTGTGGATGTGCGCGTGCTCGCCGCCACTCATCGGAATCTGGAAGCGATGGTTCGGGCTGGCAAATTCCGCGAAGACCTTTTCCATCGCGTGAACGTGGTATGCCTGCAGCTCCCGCCGCTGCGCGAACGCCGGGAGGATATTCCGGTGTTAGTGCGGCATTTCCTGCGCAAATATGCCGGTGATTTCGGCGTTGAAAGTCCGGCGATCTCGGCTGACGCCGTGGCCTTGCTGCAGGCCGACTCCTGGCCAGGCAACGTTCGTGAACTGGAAAACATGACCCGCCGGCTGTTGCTCGGCGCGCGCGGACTGTCCATCAACGCCGACGCGGTTCGCCAAACCCTTGCCGCTCGCAGTGCTGAAGCTGCCCCGGCGGGCAAATCCTTCACCACCCTCGCCGGTGATCTGCTGGCGTGTGCCCAGAAGGGCGAATTGTCCGACGCTCACGCTCGCATGCTTGCCGAGGCCGAACGTGAAGTTTTGACGCAGGCCATCACGCTGGCCGAAGGCAATCAAGCCAAAGCCGCACGGTGGCTGGGATTATCCCGATTTACCCTGCGCGAAAAGCTCAAGCAGCTTGGCTTGCATCCCGACTCCAGCGAAGCCCGCCCGGAAACGGAAGGCTGAACGCCTGGCGCCGGCAGATTTTCGAACACGCTTTAAGACTGACACCCCAGGCCGGTGGGTTCGCTCGATCGCGCATTCGCGATTGTCTCGGCGCGGCTGCCGGTTTAGATTTGCCCCATGCGGGAACCATCACTGAGCTTTCTTAAAACGTTGTTAAACACCCCGAGCCCCGTGGGACACGAAACACGCGGACAGCGCGTGTGGCTGGATTATGCCGCGCAATTTGCGGATGAAACCTACTCCGATGCTTATGGCAATTGCGTGGCCGTGCTCAACAAGGGCGGATCGCCGCGTCTCATGCTGGCGGGGCATGCCGATGAGATCGCCATGGCCGTGAATTACATCAACGAGGAGGGCTTCATTTATGTTCGCAAAATGGGCGGCGTGGACCCGGCCATCACCAAAGCGCAACGGGTGGTCATCCACACCCGCGGAGGCCCCGTCAAAGGGGTCGTTGGGAATGTCGCCCCGCACCTCATGAAAGAGGAAAAGGACGGCAAACCTCCCAAGATTCATGATCTCTTTATTGACATTGGAGTCCCCAATCGCAAAGAAGCTCAGAAGCTGGTTCAGGTGGGCGACCCCATCACTCTGGCCGATGAGTTCGATATCCTGCGTGGCGACCTCGCGGTTTGCCGCGCTTTTGACAATCGAATTGGCACTTTCGCGGTCGCTGAAGCCCTCCGGTTGCTCAAGGGCTCCGGCGCAAAACTGAACGCCGAGGTCTGCGCCGTGTCGAACGTGCAAGAGGAAGTCGGCCTCTTCGGTGCCCGGCAGATCGCCTATTCGTTGAAGCCCGATGCAGCCCTGGTCGTCGATGTGACCCACGCCACCGATTATCCGACCATCAACAAGGCTCAGCATGGCGACGTCAGAGTGGGCGAGGGGCCGACCATTACTCATGGCGGCTGCAACCACCCGGAGGTCCTGGCGAGGATTGAACACCTTGCGAAATCGAAGAGGATACCACTGCAGCACGAGGCGATGTCTTCCACCAGCGGCACCGACACCGATGTGATATTTTGGACTCGCGGCGGCATTGCCAGCGCGCTGATCAGTCTGCCCAACCGCTACATGCATTCCCCGGTGGAGGTGGTGAGCCTGGCGGACCTTGAAAAGATTCCCGAACTGCTGGCCGGGTTTGCCGCTTCACTAAAACGCGGCGAACAGTTTAAAGTCAAAATCTAGCGGGGGCTCACACCGTGCGCTAGCCCAGGACGATGTCCTCGGGGCGGACTTCCAGGCACTCGTCCTGGTCCTCCCAGAAAACGGCCGGGTATAGCTCGAGCAGTTCCGGGCCGAACCGGCTGCCGGCCTCGCCCAGCAGCGTTGCCGCATGTCCCGCAGCGTCGTCCAGCTTCGCGTCGTAATCCCCGCAGCCGCGCTGCTGGCGCTCATCCCAGTGGGCAACGGCATGCACTTCCGCGTATTGATTGCCCCATTTGCAGAGCCGGGTCTGAAGCTCAGCGGGCAGATCCTCCAGGGGCACCAGGGTTGAATCGCAGTGCGGGCATAGCAGTCCGCTCTGGGGAACGTCGCGTGTCAGCAAAGGGAGCAGTGGCGCGCGGCAGCACGGGGCCTCAACGTACGCCGGCGGAGCCGTGACCAGGCGTTTGAGCCAAATCTGCCGCTCATGCGCCGCCTGCGCCGCCAGCCGGTAAGCCCCCGCCAAAGGGTGGGAGGTGCGCCAGCACCTGCCCGCAAATTGTCCCAGCGTCTGCGCCAGCCATCGCGCCAGGCTGAGGTCATCAAATTCCTCAAAGACCGAGCGATACTCTTTCCAGAGCTGATCCAAATCCGTTTCCGGTTCCGTACCCATGACCGCGAGTGTCGCCGGTTCGAGAATGCTTGTCCAGAACCCTGAGCCCCCCGGCTGTCAGACCTGTTTCAGCACCACTCCTTTCGAATCCGCCGTCGGCGGCTTCCGGAAGCGATGGCTCCCGGTGAGCAGCCAGGTTTGCATTTTCGGCCCCCATCCCAACAGCACATGGAAGACGATCGCAAGCAGCGCGGCCTGCACGATCCGGTGGTGCTCACCAGCGAGGCGGACCGGCCAGGCGCCCGCGAAGGCAATGAAGATCGCCAGACCGGGCGCAACCAGCACCACGTCGTATCCAGGCACCACGAGCCGCCCGGAAGAAAGCCGCCCCAGAAGATTGAAAGACGGCGCGCAAAACTGGGCATACAATAGCAAACGGACAAATGCGCTCAGGCTCGCTACGATTATGATCAGTCCGGGTGACCGGGGAGCGGAGGTGGCCGTGGCCACGCAGAAATAGACCCAGCCCGCGAGCAAACTGATCAGCAAGGCATTGACGGGGGATACACTTGAGCTTTTCATCCGGGGCGAGAGCGCGGCGTAAGGCCACCCCAATTGGCGCAGTTCCTTGATGGCGGTTAGTTCACCGATGTCAAAGCGGACGTCTGTCTGCCACACAGAGGTCTGCGCCCCGGGCTTGGCTGAAGGGAGGAAGTTCCAGGGGAAATGGCTTAGCGAGGAGCGATAGCCGAGCCAGACCACTGCGGCCAAAGCCGCCAGAATTGCCGTTCTCTGCCAATCGCCAACTTGCGGCAGAATAAGAGCCGGCCACAGGAAAGCCGCGGCGAGGAAATAACCCCTCGTCCGAGTAAGGGCGAGGAGAAGCGTCATGGCCGCCAGATAAATGAACAGGGATAAGGCCACAGGCAACCAGGGGTCCACTGCGGCATGGCACCGCGCGATTGCGGCGAGGACCCCGATCACGACCACGTCTTGGATTACGGGATGCAGCGGGCCAAGGGGCAGTGGCTGGCGCGACACCCAGGGCGTCGTTTGCAGCCATGCCGCATAAGGTCGGTTCGCAGCCGGGTGAAACCGGAAGAGGCGGAAAAGGACGAACAACACCGAGGCTATTCCTATTACCGAAGCGCTGAGATTGGCCAGTTCTTTCGGGGCGAAGACCTCCACCCCCCATGGCAATCGGGAGTTGATGATCCAAACGGCGCCATGAAGGGCGGCGTAGATGCAGACGAAGGCGCTTGACGCCCAGAGCGGAGGCCAGGCTGCCTGGCAATGAAGGTGACGCGGGAAGCTCACGCTTTTGGCCGGTTGAAATAGCTTTCCACGCGTTCAATGGTTTGCGGGCTCACCAATCGTTCAAACACCTCCGGCAAGCTGCCGTGGCACCCCGTTTGCTCGCGCAACTGTTCCAGGGTGCCGCAGGCAATCATCCGGGTTCCGCTCAAAACCGCTATTTGGTCGGCCAGGTCTTCCACAATCTCCGGTATTTGCGAGGCCATGATGATGGTTACATCCGTGCCCCCGGCCAGCCGTTTCAACACCCGGCGAAGCGCCAGAATGGCCGACGGGTCCAATCCGCCGGTGAAGGGTTCATCCAGCACCAGCAACGGCGCTTCTGTCACCAGCGCGCCGCAAATCGCGACCTTCTTCTTCTGGCCGTTTGAGCACGTGCGGATTGGCGCATCACCCTGGCGATCCAATTGGAACAGCTCCAGCAAACGGTCAATGTGATCCATCAACCGGTCGGCATCCACCTCGTAAAGCTGGCCGACCGCCAGCAACCACTCCCGGGCGGTCATGAACTCGGGCAGCCAGGGATGATCCGGCAGAAAGACCAGTTGCCGGCGAATCCGCAGTTCCACCTCCTCACTCGCGCGCCTGCGCAGGCCGTTGATTTCCACGCAACCCTTGGCCGGGGCCATGAGCCCGGCAATGATCGCGAGCAGGGTGCTTTTGCCGACCCCGTTTGGGCCCATGAGGGCCATGAGTTGGCCGGCGGGAACATGCAGTTCAATATGGCTCAGCACCGGCCGCAGTCCGTAATGATGGCTAACGTCTGAAACTTTGATCATAAGCAGCCTCGTCGAATATTGAAGTGCGGCGGGGTCGGGGGAAAGGACAAAACACGGATGGCCCTTCCTCCGGGCATTAACGAAGGCACGCCGCGACCGGAATCTCGCACAGCCGACTTTGCCATCCCGCCCGCCGTGCGTGTGGCTTAAATTTTCTGGGCATGCTGAGGTGAAAATGAGATATTCTTTCAGCGGTGGTGGCGGTGGCGGCGGCGGTGCGGCGCCGCTGGTTGCCATGACCCAATGGGTGCAAAGCTCCGCGTTTCCGCTGAAGTTTGCCTTGGCAACCCGCCCGAGCCGATGTTAAGCCCTGCATGATGACCTGCTTGTTCAACAGGAAATTCCGCGGTGCGGCCTGCCTCCTGGCCCTCCTGGGTTTGTTCCACTGCGCCTGTGGCGGGGAACCGCTTTTGACCCGCTGGGCCGCCGGCGTCTCCTCCAACTCACCCTTGCCGGAATACCCCAGGCCTCAATTGGTCCGGGAAGCCTGGGAGAATCTCAACGGTTGGTGGGATTACCAAATAACGACGAGTTCAAATACTCCCACCGGAGAATTTGAAGGGAAGATCCTGGTGCCGTTTCCCATCGAGTCCCATCTGTCGGGCGTCAACAAACCGCTGGATGAACGCATGACGCTTTGGTACCGGCGGCACTTCAGCGTGCCTGCCGGCTGGCGCGGCAACCTCATCAAGCTTCACTTTGGGGCGGTGGATTGGGTGGCGAGAGTCATGGTGAACGGCCAACTGTTAGGCATGCACCGCGGGGGTTATGATGCCTTCACCTTTGAGGTCACCCAGGTGCTCAACTGGGAGGGGCAGAATGAGCTTCTGATAGCGGTAACCGACCCGACAGAAGGCGACCAGCCGCGGGGAAAACAATCTCGCCGAGTCGAAAACATTTTTTACACCGCCTCCTCGGGGATCTGGCAGACCGTCTGGCTTGAGCCGGTGCCGGCAGAACATATCCAGGGTGTGAGCCTGGCTTCAGATGCGGGCGGTCCGGTTCTGCGGGCCACCGTGATGGCCAACAGCTTCGCCGGGAATCTGCAGGCCGAGGTGGTCGTTTCCTTTGCCGGCAAAGAAATGGGTCGGGCGACCGGGGCGCCGGGTGGGGCAATAGTGGTTCCCTTGCGCGAAAGCCGCCCATGGAGTCCCGCCCGGCCGGATCTCTACGATGTAGAGGTCCGTTTGCGGCGCGGCAAAGACATCAGGGACCGGGTTCGCAGCTACTTTGGGTTGCGTGACATCCGTGTGGGGACCGATGAGTCGGGGACCCGGCGGCTGTTCCTGAACGGTGCTCCATTGTTTCAGACGGGAGTGCTTGACCAGGGATTTTGGCCGGATGGCCTATACACCGCGCCGGCGGATGAAGCGCTGCGTTTCGACCTCGAAACGGCCAAGGGGCTCGGGTTTAACCTTGTGCGAAAGCACGTGAAAGTGGAGCCGGAGCGGTGGTATTACTGGGCAGACAAGCTGGGCATGCTGGTGTGGCAGGACATGCCCAGCGCCAACAACATCTCCGAGGCCGGACGCCGGCAATTTGAATTGGAACTGGAGCGGATGATTGATCAGAAGGCCAATCATCCATCAATCATAATGTGGGTGCTGTTTAACGAAGGCTGGGGACAGTTTGATACGGAACGCCTCGCGCGCCGGATTCGAGCGACTGACCCTGCCCGCCTGGTTGATAGTGCCAGCGGTTGGACCGACTTGAAGGTGGGGGATGTCATTGATTTGCACAGTTACCCCCAGCCTATGGCACCCGCCCCTGAACCGGTGCGGGCGGCGGTTCTGGGTGAGTTCGGCGGCCTGGGACTGGGAATTTCCAATCACACCTGGCAAGCCCGGCAGACGTGGAGCTACCAACT
>JBBQYD010000324.1:0-6332 GCA_038209025.1 Verrucomicrobiota bacterium
CCCCACACCCGCCGCCGCACCGCCGTTCAGCACGGTGATCGGGGCATCCGTCCGTTCAGCCTGCTTCATCCCGTTGAGGTAAATGCGCCGGGTGCCGGTGCTTTGATCATAGACTCCCGCCACATGAGTCCAGGTGTTCAAAGCAATCGCACTGGCCGGGGTGTTGAGCACATGGAAGCCGCCATTCATTTGATTGGCTGCATCCGAAATGGCGAATTGAACGGCATTGCCGTCTGTCAGCATCAAGTTGTAACTGCGTTGGTTGGCGTAGTCGCCGGCATCGCCCCATTTGGCGAAGATGATCTGGTTCGCAGCGTGAGTGGGACGAATCCAAGCCTCGATGGAAAAGCTCGCAGGTGGATTCAAGTCCGCGCTGTTGGGAGCCCGCACAAACTGGCTGAGGCCATCGAAGTTAAAGGCCGGCCCCACCTGCCCCGTCGAGAAGCTGACGCCCCCGGCAGGTGTGCCGTGGTTCGATCCCGCAACGTCGAAGCAGTGACCATCGCCCGGCCACCACGCAACGAGGCCGGGCGGAACCAGCGCGTTGGAAGCGAGGAAGCGAATCTCGGATAAGCCGACATAGTTCAGGTCGCCATTCCAGTTGCTGGCAATCGTCAACTGCACGTAGCGGGCGGTGCCGTAAAACGCATAGGTTTCGCCGGTGTAGTTCGTGGGCGTGCCGGGCGCGCAATAGAAAAAGCCGTTGGTATCGAGACCCTGCACGGGCACGGCGTTGAAGTTAGTGCCATCCATCGAGACGCTGACCGTGGCGGATTTAAGGCCGCGCCCGGGGTCGGCGGCTTGGTTGTGGTTCCAAAGGTGCAGGCCCGTGAGCCGAAAGGTCTGGCCGAGATCGAAACGGATGGGCACGGGGGCGGCCGGCTCGACTTCGGCATGCCAGTGCTGGGCTTCATTGCCGTCGTCGTGCGCCGGCCAGACGACCGGAATAGGGTTTCCCGTGTCCACGACCCCGGCACCCCAGTTCCAATTTCCGAAGCTGTCCAGCAGCCCGGAGCCGTCCACCGCCAGCATCGGACGGGTGTAGAACGAATGCCAGTTCGTGGTGCTCGCTGACACGGGTTGCACCACGAAGTCGGCGGCCACCGCTTGGCAGATCGGGAGTGCCACCACCCCAGCGGTCAGGCCGAGCAGAAGGCCACGAAGTGGGCGGCGCTTCCGGGGGTTGTTACGGCTGGCCTGCGCGCCAGCCAGGGGCAGCGTCAACGCGAGGGCGGTGAGGAGAGTTTGCTTGAGGTTCATATAGGTGCTGAGTCATGGATGTTGGATTTTGTGAAAGTCATGGCTGTCTGACGAGATAAAAGTCCTGCGGCTGGGTGGTGGCCGGCAACTGCGACCTCAAGAGGGAGCCGTCCCCAATGACATTTGTGCAAACACTCCAGTTGGTGGACTTCAGGTCGGTGCAGCTTGGGACGCTGTAACTCTGGCCGCCAATCGTTTGAATGACAAAAGTGAAATGGGTGCGCATTTGCGGCAGGATCAACCGCACCGGAGGATTAATGGGGTTTATCCACCTTTTCGGCGGCCACCGCGGTAAAGCGTGCCACAGTGCAAAATAACCTGTCGCGCCCGGGTGGCCATGCATTGTGCATGGCTTTTTCGGCCCCGGCTCTAGTCAAGAATTGGGCCGGTAATTACTTAAGCGGAACAAATGGAGATGGTTGGGACGCCCCGCCCGCCGGTGGCGCTTGGCTTGCTGAGAATCTCCATCATGCAAACCCACACGCCAGGTCCGCCCGGCAGAAATTGTCCGGCTGCGACGCTGCTGGTCGTGGATGACGACCCGACGATTCGGTCCCTGGAGGCGCTGCTGCTCTCCAACCGGGGTTACGAGGTGCTGCAAGCGGACAGCGCCGAGGCGGCCCTGCGGCTGGCCGGCACCACCGCGACGATTCACCTTCTATTGACCGATTTCTTGATGCCTGGCATTGACGGCCTGGAGCTAACCCGGCAATTCCGCGAGGTGCATCCGGAGACCCCCGTGCTGTTGGTCTCAGCCTCCCTGCCGACGATGGCGAGCGGGATTGGGGAAATCAGCCGCTTTGAGATGCTGGCCAAGCCCTTCGCGCTCCACGAGCTCCTGGGGAAGGTTGAGACGCTGCTGCAGGACACAGTGCTCCTGCCGTTGCGAGTGTTGTGCGGTGAATCCTAGTTGGTATCGGGGGTTTCCCCCCCGGGACACCATGCATTGTGCATGATATGATCACACTACCTTCATTGAACGGACGCGTGGGCGCTCGAATCGACGCAGGGAGACGCATGATTTACCGAGTTCGACACCGGATTATCGGGCCATTAGCCATATTTTGGCTCGTGGTCACGCTGGCCAGCGTCGTCATGGGGGCGGTGGCCTGGAGCCGCTTTGCGCGCAGCATTGAGGGTTCGGCCGAAACCGAACCGTTGCGCGCGTCGATCAATCACCTCCAGCAAATGACCTGGATCGCCGGGTTGCTCAGCGTGGGCGCCGGGGTGTTCGCGCTCTATTTTTATCGCGTCGATTACCATCAGGAACGGGCCCGCCGGGAATTGCTCGAGGAAAAGCTGCACGCCGAACAGGCCGTCCGCGAAAAGAGCGCCTTCCTGGCCAACATGAGCCACGAGATTCGGAGTCCCATGAATGCGATCCTCGGTTTCAGCGAGTTGTTGGAGCCGGAGAAGCTCACGCCGAAACAGTCGCAATATGTGCGGGCCATTCGCGACAGCGGCGCGGCGTTGCTGCATCTGATCAACGACATTCTCGATCTGTCCAAGCTCGAAGCGGGGAAGCTGGAACTGCACCCCGACCCCACGGACATGCGCGATTCGTGCGAGTTCCTGCGCACCGTTTTCGGGCAGCAAGCCGTGATGAAATCGCTGCAACTGCAATTTGAGCTTTCCGCCAACCTGCCCCGCGCGCTGCTGCTGGACCGCCTGCGGCTGCGCCAGGTGCTCGTGAACCTGCTCGGCAATGCCATCAAGTTTACCGAGGAGGGTTCGGTAAAAACCCGCGTTCGCTGGCAAAGCCAGGAAAGCGCCGCCAGCGGGACCCTGCTGATTGACATCGAAGACACCGGCATCGGGATCGCGGCGGAGGACCTGGACGTTATTTTCAAGCCGTTTGTCCAGGCGGATTTCCGCCGGACAGCGGAAAAGGAAGGCACCGGCATCGGGCTGACGATCGTTAAACGCCTCACCGAGTTGATGGGGGGCACGCTGAAGGTCGAGAGCACCGTTGGCCGGGGCACGGTCTTCCACCTGCGGTTCCCCGAGGTTCCCATTTCGGGGCGGCAGCCGGTGGGGGATCACGCCGAACCGGGCGGCGCGGTGGACTTCAACGCCTTCGCGCCCGCCACCCTCCTGGTGGTGGACGATAACCAGGCCAACCGGGCCTTGATGGCCGGCATCTTTGAGAAGACGCATCACCAGGTTCATTTCGCCAGCAACGGCCGGGAAGCGCTGGAATCGCTGAAACAGTCGAAACCCGATGTGGTGCTGCTCGACATCCGGATGCCGGTGATGGACGGGCGCACGACCCTGGCGGAGATCCGCAAGCAGGCGAGCCTGATGTCGCTGCCGGTCATCGCGGTCACGGCGTCGAGCAAGGCCGGGGAAGAGAAGGCGCTGCAACAGGAGTTCAGCGGCTACATTCGCAAACCGTTCTCGCGCCACACGCTCTTTGTCGCCCTGTCCGGCTTTCTCCAAAAAGCGGCGCCGGTGAATGGCACGGAACGTCAGAATCTCCGGGAAACCTTGAAGAGCATTCCCCTCCCATCGGCCGATCTAGCCGCGCAGTGGCAGGAACTGGCGCTCGAAATGCGCCGCCAGGAGGCCGCCGAATGGCCGGTTTTACGGGACAGCCTGGCGGTCAATGAGACGCGCGCCTTTGCTCACAAACTCTTCTTGCTCGGCCAGGCCGCGGAATGCAGTCCCCTGGCGACATACGCCGCCACGCTTACCACGTTTGCCGACGCTTACGCGATTGGCCAGATGGAAAGCCAGCTCGCCGCGTTCCCCAGCCTGGTTGAATCGATCGATGCCTCCGCCACCCAGGCCCAATTGCAACCGGCATGAAAGGCAGCCGCATGAACCCGGCGCGGAGGTCACCATGAATGCTCCCGGCACAGAGACGGCCACCGGCTGCCTGCTGGTGGTGGATGACCAGGAGTCCAACATCCAGGTTGTCGGCGCGGCCCTCGGCCAGCTCGGTTTCGAGATTCTGCCGGCCACCGGCGGGCTGCAGGCCTTCCAGCGGCTGGCGGTCCGGCGGCCCGATCTCATCCTGCTCGACCTCTTGATGCCGGAGATGGACGGCTTCGAAGTTTGCCGACGCATCCGGGAAAACGGGGACTGGGCGGACGTTCCCATCATTTTTCTTTCCTCGGCGGATGACAAGGGGCTGATCGTCCGCGCGCTGGAAAGCGGCGGGGTGGACTACATCACCAAACCTTTCAACCACGCGGAACTGGTGACGCGCGTGCGCACGCACCTGGCGCTCAAGCGGGCGCGGGACGAATTAAAACAGCTCGCGGAAGATCGGGACGAGCTGCTGGGCATCCTCACCCACGACTTGAAGAACCACCTGGGCGGGATGGACATGAGCGCGCAACTGCTCCGCGACCGAACCGAGGCGATGGCGGACCCGAAGCTGCGGCTGATGGCCGAGAACATCTCGCATTCGAGCAGCCAGATGCTCGCGTTTGTGAAGGAATTCCTGGCCAATGCCTCGGCGGACCACGGCCTCCACCTCAAGATCGAGTCCGTGAACCTGTCGGCGGCGGCGGTGCGCGCGGTGCAGCAGCATCAGGAGGCCGCCCGGCGCAAGCAACTGGATTTTGCGAACGTGCTCCCGGCCAACGGAACCTTCGTGCAGGCTGATGCCGCCGCGCTTAACCAAGTGCTTGATAACCTGCTCTCCAACGCCATCAAGTTCTCGCCGCCCGGCGGCCAGATTCGTCTCACAGTGTTCCCGCCGGGCGCCGGGCACGTGGAATGCCGCGTCCAGGACGACGGACCCGGATTCAGCGAAAGCGACAAGGGGCGGATGTTCCGCCGCTACAGCCGGCTCTCCGCGCGGCCCACGGCCGGCGAGCCTTCCACCGGCCTGGGGTTGAGCATCGTGAAAAAGCTGGTGCTGGCCATGCACGGTGAGCTGGCCTGCGAAAGCCCGCCGGGAACCGGGGCCACCCTGGCTTTCCGCCTGCGCCGGGCCGCCAACGCTCATTGATTCACATATTATGGACTTCCTGGTCATTGATGACGACAAGACCTTCCGCGACGCGACCTGCCTGCTGATCGACAGCGAGGGCCACTACGCGGAGGCGGCGTCCTCCGGCGCGCTGGGCCTGACCGAGCTGAAGGAGGGAAAATTCGACGCGGTCCTGCTGGATCTCAATCTCGGCCCGGAAAGCGGTCTCGACATCCTGGAACAGATTCTCAAGCGCCAGCCCAACCTGCCGGTGGTGATGTTCACCGCGCAGGGCAGCGTGAAGAACGCCGTCGAGGCCATGCGGAGGGGGGCGGTGGATTTTCTGGAAAAGCCGTTCACCCGCGAGCAGTTTCACCTCGCGCTCGCCCGGGTGCTGCGCTTCCACCAGTTGAACCAGAACATCGAACGCCTGGAGCGGGAGGTGATGGACAGCAACGCCCAGAGCCCGGAGATCCTGCTGGATTCCACGACGCCGCTCATGAAAGAGGTGATGGACACCCTGGCGCGCGCGGCCAAAACTCCGGCCTCGATTCTGATCATGGGCCAGAGCGGCACGGGCAAGAGCGTGGTCGCGCGCGCGGTTCACCAGCAAAGTCTCCTGGCGGACAAGCCCTTCGTCACGGTGAGCTGTCCCAGCCTTTCCCGGGAGCTGCTGGAAAGCGACCTCTTCGGCCACGTGAAAGGGGCCTTCACCGGCGCGCTCAGGGATCATTGGGGCAAGGTCAAAGCCGCCACCGGGGGGACGCTGTTCCTGGACGAAATCGGCGAGCTGCCCCTGGAGATTCAGCCCAAGCTGCTCCGGCTCCTCCAGGAGCGCGAATACGAGCGCGTCGGCGAAAATGTCACGCGCCTGGCCGCGGTCCGCATCATCGCCGCCACCAGCCGCGACCTTAAAACCCGCGTGGCCGAAGGCGCGTTTCGCGAAGACCTCTATTTCCGGCTCAACGTGATTACGGTGGAAATGCCGCCCCTGCGCGAGCGCCCCGGCGACTTGCTGGTTTTTGCGGAGCATTACCTCAAACATTTTGCGGCCCTCTGCGGACGCCACCTGTCTGGCTTTTCCGCAGAGGCGCTCGCGGGCATCCGTGCCTACCCCTGGCCCGGCAACCTGCGTGAGCTGCGCAACTCC
>JBBQYD010000325.1:0-6331 GCA_038209025.1 Verrucomicrobiota bacterium
ATACATGCATGTTCTTTCATGTAGCATGGTCGTCGCTTCGCAGTCAAGCGTTATGGCGCGTTCGCGGGCCGCTTCAACTCCATTCCACAACAGTCGCCCTCAAAATTGCGAAGGTAGGGCTAGCCAATGCCAACCTGGGCAACATACAACATGCCGGGACGATGAGCATCGTCGCTGACTCATACGCCCACCTGACAATACCTAGCGGCACAACCGTAATCAGCGCCAGCATCACTAACGGAACCGGAGCACTGATCATCACGAACGGCAACAACGGCACCCCTGCCGGCAACGGCAACATTACCTTGAGTGGCAATAACGCCGGCTGGAAGGGTAAGCTCTTCATCGCACAGGGAACCGCGACCAACATGCCCGCGTTGAACATTGATTCGGAAACGCGCCTGGGTGGAAACCCGGCCCTGTTTGCACCGTGCGAGCGGCAGGAGAACTCCCAAAATCAACAACCACCAACCCGCCCGCCGCGTTGGGGGGGGCGTCGGCGCGGAGCTTGGTCCGGAAGGTTCGCCGAGGCTTTGGCGAGGGCGATGCATCTTCGGTGGAGACCGCCGCGACTGCGGGAGCGCCGATTCGCCCCAGGATTCGTTCCACATCCTGCTCGGTTACAATCGCCAGCTTTTCCTCCGCGACCTCTTCCTGGACGTGACGCCGGAGATCCTCCGCCACTTCGTTCACATCCCAAGCATCACCCGGAGCAGGCAAACTTCACGAACAAACAGGGGCACTGCGTCACCCACCCACGAGACTGGGTGGCGCCACTCATCGGATCTCGCGAAGCGGGGATTGCTCAGGAGGACGGGGGACCCGGAATGCCGGAAGGTTGCTTGATTTTTTTGACCAGCACCTTGGAGTTGCGCCCGCTTTGGTCGTATTTCTCGCGGCGGGCAGGCGGAAGATCATCAGGGGAGCCTTCCGCGAATCCACCCTTGGACTGGAAGTAGGTGAATGACTGGGTGGAAAGGGTGATGACTTCGTTCAGGCCCATTTCGCGGGCCCGGTTCTCCACGAATTGGATGAGCTTCCTGCCGATGCCCTGGTTCTCGTGAGAAGGGCTGACATACAGGCAGGCCAGTTCGCCCTTGCCTTGTTCGGGAAACAAATGCAGTGCGACGCAGCCCACGGGGTTCCTGTCGATTTCGAAAATGTAATAATCCGCGAGTTGCTTCTCAATCATCGAGCGGGTGCGCTTCACCAACTCCTCGGATTCCACCGAGGATTTGGTCAGGTTCAGGATGTTGCGGATGTCTTTTTTGAACGCGCGGCGGATTTGCTGGAATTCATTGGCATAGACCAGCGTGCCGACGCCCTCGTTCGTGAACACTTCCGAGAGCATTCCTTCCTCCAGGTTGCCATTGATCACATGGACGCGGGGAATGCCGGCTTTGCAGGCGGCGACGGCATGGATGGCCTTGGAAAGCAGCTCCGGGTTGATCGAGTTTCTTTGCAGCACCAAAATTGATTCGAGGTCCGCCACGGGCATTTGGCGGATGACATGAGCACCTACGCGCACGCCATCATGGCTGGTGATGAACATGAGTTTGACCGCTTTGAGGGATTCCGCGACCGCCACCGCGACACTATCGGAATTGACTCGATAGGTCTTGCCGTCGCCATCCACTCCCAGCGGTGGGAGCACCGGGATGATGCCGTTGTCCAGGAGTTTTTGCAGAAACTCCACATCCACTCTTTCGACTTTGCCTGTAAACAGGTGATCCATTCCATGAAGAATCCCCAGCGGGTGGGCGATGATGGCATTGGTGCTGGCGGCGCGCAGGTCATTGCCGGCCAGACCTTCCAGCATTTCGTGGGTCAGGCGGTTGGCGGCGGTGAGAGAGAGCTTGAAAGTAGCTTCATCCGTGATCCCGGCGCCATCCAGGTTTGAGGGGGCGACCCCTTGTTCGGCCGCCAGGCTCCGGATTTGGGCGGAGGCGCCATGCACCAGGAGAATGCGGATGTTCAAGGAGCGCAGCACGGCAATGTCCATGAGAATGTTGCCGAAGTTCTCACTGGTCACGATGGCGCCATCGATGCTGATGACGAACGTCTTCTCCCGGAATTGAGGGATGTATTGAAGGATGCCCCGAAGATCGGTCAGTTTCACTTTAGGTTCCTGGTGGGTGGCTGTTTTGCGCAAGATACCAGGGCAGCGCGGCCTCCAGGCCTTCGCGCAACCCGTGCGTGGGCGCAAAACCAAGCTGGCTGCCGGCCAGCGAAATGTCCGCTTGCGAATGCATGACGTCGCCTGCCCGGAAGTCGCGATAAACGGGATTCTGGCCCGCGATGGAGGGGTCGGCTTTGGCCAGCATGTCTTGCAGCAGATGATACAGCTCGGTGAGCGTCGTACGCTGGTTCAGCGCGATATTATAAGCTTGAGCGGTGGCTGAGGCGGGGGCTTGGGCGGCCGCGAGCAGATTGGCCTGCACCACATTGGCGACGTAGCAGAAATCCCGGCTGGTTTGGCCGTCGCCATTGATGAAAACCGTTTCCCGCCGGATGAGGGAATCGATCCATTTGGGAATGACGGCGGCGTAAGCGCCATTGGGGTCTTGCCGGCGGCCGAACACATTAAAGTATCTCAACCCGATTACCTCCAGCCCATAACACTTGGAGAAGACGTTTGCGAACAACTCATCGGCGAGCTTGGTGGCTGCGTAGGGCGAGAGCTGATTGCCAATTTGTGATTCAATCTTCGGCAGTCCGGGATGATCGCCATAGACGGCGCTGCTGGAGGCATACACAAAGCGGTTCACTCGCTGCTCACGGGCCGCCACCAGCATATGCATGGTGCCGCCGACATTGATATCAAAAGAAGTAAGCGGGTCTTCCATCGAGCGCGGCACAGAACCCATGGCCGCCTGGTGCAACACGTAGTCGGCACCGGCACAGGCACTCTGACACACCGCTGGTACGCAGATGTCACCTTCGATGAACTCAAAATTCCCCCACGCTCCAGGTGAAACGCAGTTCTTTAACTCCTCCAGGTTGCGGCGGTAACCGGTGTAAAAGTTGTCGAGGCCGCGCACCTTCTGCCCCAGTTTAAGGAGGGTTTCCACGAGGTTGGAGCCAATGAAACCAGCGGCACCGGTGACCAGCCAGGTTTTTGGAGAGGACTGAAGCCGGACCTTTAATGTTTCGTAGGGTGACATTTTAGTAATCTCAGACTGTGGGGGTGGGCGTCAGAATTCCTTGGAGTGCCGCCAGACAACGGGCATTTTCTTTCGGCGTGCCAACGCTGATTCGTATCCACTCCGGAAGTTGGTAACCTGCCATGGGCCGGACAATAACGCCGAGTTTTTGCAGTTCCACGAAAACGCGCTGACCTTCGCCAACCCGCACCAGGATGAAGTTCGCGGATGAGGGAACATACTGCAGCTTCATTTTGCGGAATGCCCGGGAGTAGAGCCGCAGGCCTTTGAAATTGCCTTTGCGGGTCTTGTCGGCATGGGCGGTGTCATCCAGAGCCGCCAGCGCACCGGCCTGGGCGACCGCATTGATGTTGAACGGTTGCCGCACCTTCTCCAATTCCGAGATGAGATCGGGATGCCCGATGCCGTAGCCGAGACGCACGCCGGCCAAGCCGTAGATTTTCGAGAACGTGCGCATCAGGATCAGGTTCGGCCGGGCGTTGGCGCGGGTTTCAGGCAGTAAATCCACGGCGTCCTCCAGGAATTCAATGTAAGCTTCGTCCAAGGCGACAACCACGTGGGACGGCACCGCGTTGACAAAGGCCGAGAGCGCGTCCGGCGCGAGGGTGGTGCCGGTGGGGTTGTTTGGGTTGCCGACGAAAACGATGCGGGTTTTGGGGGTGATCGCCGCGAGCATCGCGTCCAGGTCGTGGCCAAAGTGTTTCGCGGGCACGGTCACCAGTCTGGCTCCGAAGAGCGCGGTGACGATGGGGTAAACCGCAAAACAGTATTGGGAAACAACCACCTCGGCGTCCGAATTCAGGAGTGCGTGGCCGAGCATCTCCAAGACCTCGTTGGAGCCGTTGCCAAGAACGAGGTTGGCGGGGGTGACATTGAGTTTGGCCGCCAGCTTTTGTTTAAGATAGAACGAATTGCCGTCCGGATAGAGGTTCATCGAAGCCATGGCCTTGCGCATGGCAAAGACGGCCAGTTTGGAGGGGCCGTAGGGATTTTCGTTGGAAGCCAGTTTGATGATGTCATCGGCCGGAATGCCGAGTTCGCGGGCGACTTCTTCAATGGGGCGTCCCGGCTGGTAAACCGGCAGGGTCTTGAGGACTTCGTTCGTGGGAAAGGGAAGCGGCATGTCAGTTCGTGGTTTTTATTTTGATTTCGTCGTCGCCGGGCAGTTTTTCACCGGCGCCGGGGTAAAGATTTTGGTAATCCACGGCTTGCACGCCGACAATGGCAGCGACGCCCAGGATATCATGGGCGTTGGAGCCGCGTGAGACATCGGCGGCGGGCCGGTCCAGGCCGAGGAGAATCTGGCCATAGGCATTGGCTCGTGCGATGTGGCGGACCAGT
Source organism: Verrucomicrobiota bacterium (assembly GCA_038209025.1). GTDB lineage: Bacteria > Verrucomicrobiota > Verrucomicrobiia > Limisphaerales > UBA8199 > JBBQYD01. Next base: position 4,506 of record JBBQYD010000325.1, read on the forward strand.
TTGCTGGCGATATTGCCAGAGTTGAGGTCCGGGAAGATCAGCACGTTGGCCCGTCCGGCGAGTTTGCCTTCAGGCAGTTTGCGAACCGCAATCTCAGGCACAAGTGCGGTATCGACTTGCAGATCGCCATCAAAGTCGGCGTCCAGGTTTTTTTCGAATGCCTTCTTCTCGGCCAGCGCGGTGGCGGCTTGCACCTTGCCGACGGACGGGTGCCGGGGATTTCCCTTGGTGGAGAACGAGAGCATGGCGACCCGGGGGCGAACATTTAGCAGATGCCTGGCCAATTGCGCGGTGGAGACGGCGATGTCGGCCAACTGTTCCACATTGGGATCTGGAATCACGCCGCAATCGGCCATGAACAGTACGCCGCTCTCGCCGAACCGGGAATCTTCGACTTCCATGACCAGGCAGCTCGAAGCGGTGGTGGTATATGGGGCGACCTTGATGATCTGAAAGAGCGGACGCAGGACGCTGCCGACAGACTGGTTGGTGCCGGAGACAAAACCGTCGGCCTGGTGCATGGCAACCATCATCGCGCCGAAAAAATTGGGCTGCAGCATGGCTTCGCGAGCCTCGATGCTTTGCATGCCCTTATAGCGGCGTAGGGCTTCAAACCGCCGGGCAAAATTATCCAGGTCCTCGCTTTCGGCGGGGTTGATCGTGCGGATGCCTTGCAGGCTGATGTTCAGGGCGTGGGCCGTTTCTTTGATTCGGGTGCGATCTCCCAGCAGGATGGGTGCGCCCAGGCGCAATGAATGAAATTGCCGCGCCGCCTGCAGTACACGCGGTTCGGTGCCTTCCGGAAAGACAATGCGCTTGGGATGCCTTTGCAGTTTTTCAATGACACTGCCAATAAATCGCATGGCAGTTAACTAACCGAGGCGGCGGGAAACTGCAATCTACAAGTGAGGTCGGTTGAGGGACAGTCGAGGCGCGAGTTTATCCTCCGGCTTGCCGTCCGGGGCCGGTTGGGCTCCCTGGGGGCCTGGTTTTGCCGGGGGTTCCACGAGTTCCGCCGGCTTGATCGTGACTTGGAACTGGCGCCCGTCCCGCCAAACCTGAAAAGGGAGGTCTTGCCCGATCCGATGGGCGCGGACTTCCCGGCGGAAATCCTGCGGTGTGGCTATGGGTCGCGTGCCAACCTTCAAAATGATATCTCCGGGGCGGATGTCCGAGGCCGCTGCCGGGCCTTCGGGCAGCACCCGGGTGACGACCACCCCGGCAAGGTTCCCGGCCTTGGTTCGCACTGCCGGGGCAGCGGACAATATCTGAATTTCCAGCCCCACCCAGGAGCGGGAATACTTGCCAGATTGAATCAACTGGTCCGAAACCGAGCGAGCGAGGTTGCTGGGCACGGCAAAACCGATGCCGGTGTTCATGCCCTGGATCAACGTATTAATGCCAACGACTTGTCCTTGGATGTTCAACAGCGGTCCTCCGCTGTTGCCTGGGTTGATGAGAGCATCCGTTTGGATGTAATCCTGGTCCATCACCGCGCCGCCCATGCTCGCTGGCAGAACGTTGGACCGGCCTTTCGCGCTGATATGACCGAAGGTTACGGAGTAGTCGAAACTGTAGGGCGCACCGATCGCCATGGCAAACTCGCCCACTCTGAGCCGCGTTGAATCAGCAAAGCGTGCCACCGGCAGATTCTCCGCCTCGATTTTCAGGATGGCCAGGTCCGAAAGTGCGTCCTGGCTGTGAACCCTGCTCGCGGCCGCCGGCCTCGCGGCCCCCATCGAGCGGTTGCCGTTGTCGGCGTCGGAGATCCACTGGTGGGCGGCGCTCGCCGAGCTGCGAGTCCAACAGTTCGATGCAGCGGTGAC
>JBBQYD010000326.1:0-6320 GCA_038209025.1 Verrucomicrobiota bacterium
GGAACCGCTGTCGTCGAAGGTAACCTTCGACGGATCGGTGTAGGTCAGCGCCGAATTCGCAAAGTTGGTCACCCAGTTCGCCGTCGTACTAATGTCCCAGACGTTCGCCACGCCATCGCCCTTCCAGAACAAGTTGCTGGCGACCGAGGGTGCGCTGACAATGAGCGTCACGTAGCCCGGCGTACCCGTGTTATCGAGCGTCACGTTCGGATAAGCGGCTCCCAGGGTGAAGTTGCCCGTCTTGCTCACGCCATAGGAAATCAACTTGTAGGTGCCGGCGGCCAACTCGCCATCCAGATAGTTCAGGAAGATTTTCTCCCCGCCATTCAGTGTGAGGTTCTGGCCGACCACAATTTCGTCATTGGTTCCGCTGCCTTCGGTCGTATTGTTGCGGAGATCGAAGGTGAGGCTTTGGCCGCTTAGGGTCAGGTCGTTTCTGAAACTCAGTGTTCCGGCCGTCCCCAGCGTTCCCGGGATGACTGCCGAGCCCGAGACCGTCATGACACTGCCGGTCACCACACCGCCGCCGCTGAGGGTTTGTCCCGAATTCAAAGTGAAGGTGCTGCCCAAGCCGGAAACATCCACCACGCCGCCCGTGTTAACCGTGATGGGCGCCGTAGCCTTGATGGTCGGGTAACCGCTCTGGATGAGTTTGCCACCGTTGTTAACCGTGTAGCTGGCCAGATTGGGAACGTAAGCAAAGTCGGCGAGTTCGAACACGCAATTGGTCGGGATCGTAACTGCGGACGAACTGGCCAATGAACCGCTGCCGACGATCGCCAGCTTGCCGGCGTTGAGGGTGAGTCCACCGGTGAAGGTGTCCGCTCCGGTGAGCGTCAGTTTGCCCGTGCCGTTTTTGATCAAACCGCCGCCGCCGTTGATGATGGTGTCGATCTGCAGATCGTTGGTCTGGACGTCGAACGTGCCATTGGCCGTGAGCGTGATACCGATGCCGCTGAGGCCGCGAAAATTTGGAATGGTGAAGGAGGCGTCCGCCCGCAAGGTGCCGGTCGTCGTGAATACCATGCGATTGTTGAAGTAGCCCAGCGCGTCGTCGGAATTGATGCCCACTGTACAGCCGGCGGCGTTGATGGTGATATTACCTACGAAGGTGTTGACGTTCGCCAGCGTCAATCTGGCAGTGGTGCCGCCCAAGGCGGCCAAGGTCACGCCGAATACGGAAGCGCCACTCTGCCCACCGCTGAGAACTCCGTTGATGGTAAGCGGCTGGCCCAAGGCGATGTCGCGCACGTTGCTGGTGCCCATATCCAGATTGACGTTGCCGTTGATGATGATGGGTTGCGCATTGAGACCCACACCATTCTGCCCGGCGATCCAGCGAATCGTGCGCACGACGAAATCGTTCGTCAGTGTGATCGGCGCGGTGCCGGCCGCAGCGGGGGAGATCGCGTTGAAGCCGGTTTGCCCGGAACCTGTGTTATTGCCCCCGGGAGCGTTGCCGATTTGGATCACGCCCGAACCAATCACCTTCTGACTGGAAAACCCGAACTGGCTGTTCTGGATCACCACCCCGCCCGTGAGGCTGCTGGCGTCATTCGTAATTGAGGCGTTACCGCCGGTGAAAAGAACCTGCTGGCTGCTGGCCAGCGGAGCGCCGATCCGGAGGGTCTGGCTGGTGCCCGTGACGGTGGGCACGTTGGTGCTGTTTTGCAGCGTCAGGTTGCTGGTGCCCAGCAGGTACAAGTTCGTAATGGACCCGAACTTGAGGTTCCCCACCGTGCGCGGGCTGTCGAGCGTGACGTTCAGAATATTGACCCCGCTGGCCAGAGTCGAAAAATCAGCCAGGTTATCGCCGCCATCGGCAATCGTGCCGTTGAGCCAGTTGCTGGCCCCGCTCCAATTTCCGTCGGCAATTCTGTTGGTCCAGGTGCCGCTGGCAGCCTGCGCCAGAGGCGGCGCGAGCAGCAAGACGGCGGTAAACACGAGGAGAGCGGCAACCGAGGCAAGCGGAGAAAAGGCTTTGGTGGTTCGACGGGTGAGCCTGAAGTACGGGGCTCTGGGGGGGAGGATGTTATAATTCATAGCGGGTTCAGTTGAGGGTGTGTTGAGGAATACGTTGAAGCAAGCAGGCAGGCACGCCGCCGGTGAACCCCAAGCCACTCTGAGTGGCATCGCCGGGGATCATCACGGCTAAGTCGGCTAACCTGATTGGTTTCCATTTCATCCGGGCTGTTCAAACTCTAGCAGCTCGCGCCCACGAGCGGTATCACGCAAACGCGGGATGCCAGCGGGCGGGTGAACCGCATTAGTCATGCAATTGCACGGTCTCCGCTTTAGCCGCACCAACGGTGTAGCGATACTTGAAGCGTCCTTCGGGAGCGACATCCCCGCTCAGATAGGCGTCCATGATGTCGCCCGGCTTCTGCGCATTGTCCCACCACTTGAACTCCGGTGCGAAAGTGTCTGAACCAGCCAAGCCGAGCGCCGCGCGTGGGACAGAAAGCATTAATTCGTTCCCTTGAACCTTGAACTGAACCTTAGCAACCCGCTCCCACTGCCAACCGCCCGCGTTCTTCTCCAGCCACGATTCCTGGCCGTCCATCGCGCGGTCCAGAATAAAGTCGTAGCCTTCCCAGCCCGTCTTCGCGTTGCTATCCGCGTCAATCAGCAGCCACATCCAATTCGTATCGGTGCGCGGCGTGAGTGGCTCGCGGGTTTGGGCGTAGAAATAAATGTTCGTCGCGTCGCGCGCGACTTTCATCTGCGTCAGGTCATTGCGACCGCTCCGGTTGGCGTAATGCACCGCGTTGCTGCCGAAGTTACGATGGTCGTTGTCGAACGCGCGATCAGTAAACTCCGGGCCAACATCGCGCCACTGTTCGAACTCACCGGCCAGGTTGATGGTTTTGAGCGGCGAGGCGCTTGGAATGGCCGGCACACCCTTGAAGCGACGCAGGTTCGCGACCAACTGGTAATAATAATTGTCGTTGTGCAAACCGGTAACCGGCTCGATGTCGCGGCTGAATTCCTGGTCAAACTGGTCTACGAACACGACGGGCACGCCGGGGCGTCTGAACTTGCCGGCAGTCCATTCATTCCAGCCAGTGACCATCACGAAAGGCGGATCGAGCTCGAATGCCCGCTGCCACTGTTCTGCGAAGTTGTAGCCGTGGTCCACGGAGCCGGGCGCGATATGCTGTTCGCCGTCGTGAAAGCTGCGACCCCGCGCCTTGCCTTCGCTCATATTGGTCACCTTGCCATCGGCGGCACGAAGATTTTGCGCCACGGCCACATTCACCTGCTCGGGTTTCGCCGGATCGTCATCGTAACTGTAAGCTTGCGGGTACGTGGTTTCCCAATGCCACTCGTTGTGCGTGTTGACCAACTTGAAAGGCCAGTGTGCCGCGCGCAGGGTGAAAAACTGCCGCACCTCCGGACTGGCTTTGGCGGGATCACAGACCAGCAGCGGCTTGCCCTGCCACTGAAACCAAAGCTCTTGGTAAAGTCCGCGCTGGTAGAGATCATGATAAATCTCCTGCGCACTCTCACCCGCCTTGGTGTTGACCATGAAACAAAGCTGAGGCGTGCTTCCGCCCTCTTTGCGAATTTGCGACCAGACCTTGCAAATTTGTAAATAGACTTCGGGATACGTCTTCCGATTGGTCGTGTCGAAAATGACAGTATCAATCCCCGCATCGGCTAGCAGTTGTGCATGACGGCGGAGCACCCACGGGTCGGTGGAGTTGTAATAGCCGTAAAGCGGCTGCCCCCAGTAATACGAACCGCGCCCTCCCCAGAGCGGCGAATCCGGCTTGCGCAACAAATCCGGATCTTGCGGCAGAATCCTGGAGAGGTCGTTGGGCAGATCGCCGCTGCGCCGGTCATGCGTCAGAAAATAAAAGATGCCCACGAACCGTCCGCCGCGGGGCGGCTTTACGTCCGTGCCTGTCGGCAGCGCTCGTCCGAGCGCGTCCGTTGCCGGCCAGGGATTGCCAAGGTTGATGCCACCCGGTTGCGCAACTGTTTCTGCCGTCAGCCAGCAACCCAGGCAAAGCGCCACAGGCAGCAGCTTGTTCAATGAGAGAGCTTTTCTTTTCACGACTGTTTCCACCAACGTTCCAGTTTTCGGGTCATCGCAGCCACGCGGGAAGACTGCGTCGCAGCCAGATCATTCTTCGCCCACGGACCGGCGGAAAGATCGTGGCTCCGCCGTCCCCGTCCCAGCCGCGCACTTTCCAGAAACACACTCATTTGTAGTCGATGGCGAATCATTCCACCATCCCGTAAACGCGTGAGCGGCACGGACCCGGTGGTCCACGTTTAATGCGGTCTGCCTTGGCCGGCGCGAACGATGGACAACACGCCTCGCTTCAAGCATCCTTCAGTCGTATCACGTGATTGCCACCACACCAACCGCAGTTCCGGCGCAGGCCGAGGCGGGGGCGGGCTGCCGTCCGCCAGGCGGAATGATGCGCGCGGCGCGCGGCTTCTGGTTTGCCGTGCTCTTCGCCGCCTTGCTGGTGGTCTCCCGAGCCGAGGTTCTGCCTGGCGACGAATATATCGTCGAGGTCTGGGACACGGACCGCGGAATGCCGCATAACACGGTCACCAGCCTGGCGCAGACACCGGACGGTTACCTGTGGGTTGGCACACTGCACGGCGGACTGGCGCGATTCGATGGCGTGCGCTTTGCGACCTATCACCCGGGCAACACGCCGGAGCTGAATTCCATCGAGATTCGCAGGCTGCTGGTGGATTCAGAAGGAACCTTGTGGATTGGGCTCGTGGAGGGTGCGGTGGTTTCACGGCGGAACGGGATCTTCCATCTTGAATTCTCGGACACGCGAACTCCCGACAGTTGGCTGGAAGGATTCGTCGCTTACCGCACGAACCAGACCGTTTTGTCTTCCACGTATGGCTGGCTGTTCCGGGGTGAAACGGTGGACGGCACCAATCGCTGGCAAACCATCAAACCTCCGGGCACCGGCGCCGGCACCCGGTTCTATCAGGATCGCGAAGGGATCATCTGGTATCGCCGGATAAATGCCAGGCTGGCGCGGGTGCGGGGAAACGAAATCGAGCCTTTAGGCGACTTTTCGGGACTGGCAAATCAACAGGTCAACTCCGTCGCACGGGATGGCGAGAGTCGTATTTGGATCTGCACGCCCCAGGAACTCGCGATGTGGGACGGAAAGCAGTTTGTCAATATGACTCCCACCAACAGCGAACCGGTCTTGGAAATACAACAACTGGCTCCTGCCCCGGATGGCGGCTTTTGGGTGTTGTCAGCGAACCGGCTGCGCAAGTATGTCGCCGGCCATTGGAGCGTGGATGCCAGTCTGAGCGGAGTGGAACTGAAAGCCTCTCAACGCTCGACCGTCATACTCGCGGACAACCAAGGCGGCGCCTGGCTGTTGAAATACGATTCCGGCCTCTGGCACGTGGACAGCTCCGGCAACGTGTCGCTGATTGGCCCTCCGCAAGGATTGCCATCCAACCTCTTCGAAAGTTGGCTGCTCGACCGCGAGGGAAACCTCTGGCTTGGCCTCTCTGGCAGCGGCCTGACCTGCGTGCGCAAACGCGTTTTCAACACGGTGCGCGGGTTCGACGCCCTGCCGGAACGCGCCGTGCGCTCGGTCTGCGAAGATGTGGATGGCATCCTGTGGTTCGGCACGCCCGCAAACAAGGTGTTCGGCTGGGGCGATGGCCAGCTCTCAGAAAAAACCCTGCCAGCGGGAGAGGCGACCGGCACAGATACGACCGTCTGTCCGGGCTCCGATGGAAGGCTGTGGATCGGCTCGGTTCAATACGGCGCCTGGATCCTGCAAAGCAATCAACTGACCCGGCCCTTTAGCTCGCAGGCGATTGGCACGGTGGTGCGCGCCTTCTATCAAGACGATGATCGCATGTGGATTGGCAACGAGTTTGGGCTTTATTGTTGGGAGACCAATCAACTCAAGCATTTCACCGCCGCCGATGGCTTTGCCGACGCCTACATTCTCTCCATCACGAAAGACGCCTCCAATACGCTCTGGATGGGCACCGCCGTGGGGGAACTGCGTTCGTATCGCGACGGGAAGTTCACCGCCTATCGGCCGGACGATACCATCGGCGCCCTTCACCCCAAGTTTGAAAATCCGGGTGCCGGCACAGAGTCCGCTCCGCGCGGAACGCTCTCCGGCGGTGAACGCTTCTGGGCGCTGCACTTTGACCGCAATCAGACGCTCTGGATCGGCACGTTAGGCGGCGGATTGTTGCATTTCAAGGATGGAGCATTCACCCGTTACGGAATTCAACAAGGCCTTCCCAACGAACACGTCGGCCAGATTCTTGAGGATCGCCGGGGCCAGCTCTGGCTG